>JACOEF010000376.1 GCA_024998705.1 Nitrospira sp. | reverse complement strand
GGCGAATCGCCCCGAAGGCGGCGCGGAATTTACCGTCGCGTTGCCGGTCAGGCAGGAGCAGGTATGTCCATCACCATCGTGATTGCCGAAGATCAACGTTTGTTCCGGCAGAGCCTGCGGCTCTTGCTTGAACATGAGCGAGACCTTGTTGTGGTCGGGGAAGCAATGGATGGCCGGCAGGCGTTCGACCTTGCGGTGGCCCACA
Organism: Nitrospira sp.; assembly: GCA_024998705.1. Lineage (GTDB taxonomy): Bacteria > Nitrospirota > Nitrospiria > Nitrospirales > Nitrospiraceae > Nitrospira_A. The sequence goes on along the minus strand of JACOEF010000376.1, from coordinate 2,996 downwards.
AGCCCGGCATCGTCTTGATGGATGTGGACATGCCTCGGTTGGACGGCATTACCGCCACGCGGTTAATCCGCAGCTGCGTACCGGACAGCAAGGTGTTGATGCTCTCGGTGCATGACGACGATGCGCGGATTGTGGCAGCCGTGCAAGCGGGGGCTTGCGGGTACATCCTCAAGGATGCGGACCATCAGGAGTTTTTACGGATCATTCGCGCAACGTTCAAGGGCGAACCGGTGCGGTCTCCGTTCATGCCCGATGGGTTTGCGAAGCAGGCGGTCGCCCTGGTGAATCAACAGGAGGAGTCGAGCGGGGGCGGGTTGTCGCTCTTGACCGATCGCGAGCATGAAATCCTCGCTTGCGCCGCTGCCGGACGGAGCAACAAAGAAATCGCCGATCAGTTGTGCGTGTCCCTCGATACCGTCAAGACCCATCTGCACCACATTTATCAGAAGCTACGTGTGAGCGGCCGGGTGGAAGCCGTACTCACCTATCTGCAGAGCCGCTAGCAGGATGCGGAAAAATTCCGCCAGCGGCGTTCTCGCAAGACACGGCCGGCAGCGTTCGCAGCGGCGTTCACAAATGTGGCGCGCGTGATTCAGTGCGCCGTGAACCTCAGCGGCTCACCGTACGGTTGCGGGACAAGAGCCTGTCTTGGCAGGCTCGGGGCGGGGGGGTACGAAGGAACGATTCGCCTCTTCGTTTGCTGCGGCCGTGCTGGACGGTCTTTTTTCGCATCCTGCTGATTATTCTGATACCGAGACTGCGCACGAGTTGATCATCGCGTATACACAACCATCGAGTTTTCTGCAGCCTGGTAGATCCCCGTTCATTCCCGCCATGTTCTCACTCGAAGGGTGGAGGGAAAATCCACCCTCCAGGCAATAGGCCCCCTATCCGGTTTCCTGTACCGTTCGAGGTGCTATCGCCCCGTGCCGATACGATGCAGTCATCCTTCATGGAGGAGGGAGACATCATGGAGACGGGATCACGGATCATGTTTGCGTGCTTGATTGTCGTTGGGTTGGGCCTGGGGCTGTTCATGGCGTCGGGGGGACAGGCGCAAGTGATCCATCCCGACCAGATGATCGGAGGTCCCCCGCCGCAACCGGAGATCGGTTCCGGGGAGCGCCCGGGATCTTCCGAGCCGGCGACAAGTGACATGGAGAAGGGGTTCGATCGTCAACTGATCGTTCCGGAAAGCGGCGCGTCCGGAAGCATGGATCTCAACAAGCTGAAAACGCCGGACGCCGCCGACGCGGAGAATGCGCGTGAGTCGGATCGTCAGTCGTCGGTCTCCTTTTGATCCTGAGGAATCGTGCCATTGAGAGGAGGCGTACCATGAATAGTCGGACAAGCGGATATGGGATCTGTGCAGTGTTGATCGGGTTGTGTCTCGGTGTGGGCTTGCTGGCAGGGTCTGCGTTTGCCCAGCAATCGTGGGTCGACGAAATCAATAACTCCCTCAATTTCTACAAGACCAGCTATCCCGGTTCGAATTGGGAGCCGTACAGCCAACGGTTGCAGGTCGTCAAAGAGGCGGTGGATCGTGCGGATACCAAGACGGTCAAGTCTGAAATGGGCAAATGGTTCAAGATGCTCAGGGCCCGTGATCAGGGTATTCACGATGTCGCCGCCGATGAGTTATTCAACTTTGCGTTGATGGTCACGCCGATCCTGGAATACGGCATCACGGTTCCACCGGCGCCCGGTGGCGGCACCGAGCCGGGTTATTGATCCGCGATGCGGGCATTTCAGGCGACGCGAAAGGAGGCTGTTATGAGGTGGAACGCATGCCTAGTCGTCGCTGCGATAGGGATTTTCTGCCCGACGGCATCAGGATGGGCTGATTCGACCGACAGTCCGATGGTGGGTGCCAGACTTGCTCTAAGCGGGCAGATCGTCAAAATCGAGAGCGGACTCCTGTTTGTTAAAACTCCCTATGGCTTGCAGTTGCGGACCATCAGTCCGAACAAGGCCGACCGGGTGGGGCTGCACAATGCTCGTCCCGGCGATGAGGTGTGGCTTCTGATCGATTCCGGGAACGTGCTGCTGGATGCGGCTAGGCCGGGCGGTGAACATTTTGCCAATCACAAGGTCGTGGCCGGCCGGATTCACTATGCGGACCCCTTCTGGGGAGAGATTCAGATTTCGACCCCTGAGGGATTTGAACGGTTTGACGTCGATGCGCTGGCAGGAAGTAAGCTGTCGGTATTTCAGGAGGGGATGCCTGTGACGATCGAGTTGGATTCGGATAACGTGATGATCGACATTCAGTCCGACCGATAATGTGGCTGTTGCAGGTGTTGCCACCTTGACTTCATCGTGTGAGGTTCGTACCATTTTATGACGCGCGCTCCTGCCAGGCAATCAGGCGCAGGAGCGCGCTGCACTCAGAGTCCGCAACGCGAACGCATCAGAGGCGGTTCATGCGACGTCTGCCGTGGATGCTGGCGTGTCTGGTAGCAGCAGGGGGCCTCTCCGCCCTGCCGTCTGCCCGGGGGCTTGAGTCCGCCGACCGTTCAACCATTCCCTTCCAGACCATCCTCGAATTGGAGCAGACGGCTCGTTTGTTGGCGATCCTGCTCGATTCCGGCCGCTCAGTCGTCAATGACAATCAAACCCTGTTGGACGATCCGACCAGGGCGGACAAGGGCTTCACGCCGGAGGCGTTTGAGGGGCAACTACGCGACATGTTTCGAGGCCGCTCCGGCATCGATTTGGACGAGTTGGCCGGCGGGACATTGTCCCCGCGGAGCCGCCGCCTGCTGCAAGAGCTGGTGATCGTGAGCAAGCAGGTGATTGCGGATGCTCAAGTGGAACTCAATCGGCAGGGAGCCGGATTCAAGGGGTTTATTCCGGCCGTGCTCGGCGCGCGCGTGTCCACGCGCTTTACCGCTGCGACGGGGGTACGACTGAAACAGACCGCCTTAGATCCACGGAATCCTGCCAATCGGCCTGATGCGTACGAACGGGTTGCCTTGGAAACCTTTGCGGACTCC
>JACOEF010000605.1 GCA_024998705.1 Nitrospira sp. | reverse complement strand
CTCGCCGTGACGCCGGTTCCGATCTGCCCGGGTCGCCCGTTTTCAGGCAGGCTTTCCGTGAGAACCAGCTCTTGCCTGGAGTAACCGGGTGTGCTGACGTTCGCAATATTCTGACCCGTGACGGACAAGGCCCGTTGGAACGCGGCGAGTGCGTTGGACCCGACGCCGAATAATCCGTTGAGTCCTGACATAGGGCTATCCGTTATCCCTTCGCCCTGACCATACCGATGGGGCCCGCCACGACGGTACCCGAAGAAGAATACAGCGCCGCTGACTGTGGTGAGCGCTGCCACAGGCGGAGCGTACCTTGCAGGAATTCGAGCGACTGCCCGATGAGCGCGGCATTGAATCGGTTCAAGCGATCAGTATGGCCGATGGCTACAACCAGATCAGCTTCTTGCTGCTTCAGCGAGGGCGACGGTAGCAGCCCAGCCGATTGGGTCGCCTCGTGACGCCGTTGCTGTTCCAACCCACGCATCTCATCCAAAAGTTGAGATTTTCGCTGGGTCACCGAGGTAAATTGACCGAATGAAAGGGATCGAATGGCATCTTGCTCCTCCAGCAACAAGGCTCGAAATGCCTCGAGCTTCTGGAGCAATCGATGAATGGACGATGCGGTTTCAGTGGGGGTATGCTGCGATGCGGTCGACACCTTGCCTCCTCCCGACGATGCGCTGTCAGCCTACGAGGACATCTGTGCGAAGGGTCGAGCTTGAGGACGACTCGCGCTAGAGGACCGCATCCGTCAGAACGTTCCGAATGATGGCATCTGCCACCTTCTTGCCGTCCACGGTGTAGGTGCCCCCTTCG
>JACOEF010000999.1 GCA_024998705.1 Nitrospira sp. | reverse complement strand
GTCCACGAACGACGTTCTGGCTGTTCGGAGAGGATATATGCGGACGGGTTCTGTCAGGAACAACCTGACCGGGGTGTGGTGGTTAGTGGGTCCAAGTTGTCCAAACCGGGGTGAGAAGCCACCCTTTAAGTTCATTCAGGAAGTATTGAAGCCCGTACAATCTGAGATGAGGGAGATGAAAGGTGTTGCCAAGTAATACGCGGGTTTGGCTTGATTTTGCACTTCAACAAATAGCTGCAGAGAGCTATCTATACCAGTTTGTGCGGCAGGGAGTTCAACTTCAGCAAGTTCTCGCGGACGGGAACAATGATCGTCGAAAAATTTCCCCCACTCAATTTGCCGGGGCAACTCGCTTGACCGAGATCCAGGCCGAGCAATTCGTTCAGCGCTATCAGATCGTTGACCATCACGCCAACGATGCAACGGGGTTTAGTGCCACCCTTCTATTTCATACTCAGACCAATAGCTACACGCTCTCATTCCGAAGCAGCGAGTATGCCGCTGATACCGATGGTGGAGATCGTACTCGCGATATTTTTGGTGCAGACGCGGAAATCAAGAATGCTGGCTTTGCGTTTGCCCAACTCGTCAGCATGACGCGATATTTTGAGGGCCTGCAGCAAGGCAAGAAGAGCGATGGGACGGTCGATCCGGCATTGGCTGCCTTCTTTGGTAATTCTCAGAACCAACTTAATGTCACTGGTTATTCGCTCGGGGGGCACTTGGCGACTGTATTCACCGAGCTCTACGCGGATCGCGTGGCTCAAACCTATACCTTTAATGGGGCCGGGCGTGGTGAATTTGGCGCTGGGCATTTCAATAGCGAGGCGGAAGAAGCAGGGCGCATCCGAGAGATGCTCGCAAATCTTGATGCGCGGTTACAGGCAACCGATCCGTTAGGTTCGCTGTTTATGAGTGGGGCGCCGGGTGACATCTACACTGATGAACGGTACTTGGTCGCGTTGGAGGCCACGAAAGCTTTATATCCCACGAGTGGAACCCAAAGCTTGCCTGGTCTAATCGGAGGGATTACGAGAACGGATGGTGCCTTCGCCAAGATACAACAGATCTTTGGACATGCTGATACCGGTCAGGATGTGGAGGTGGTTGCCAATTCTGGTGTCCACGCAAAAGCGATTCAGGTGCTCATCGAAGGGCAGCCACTCGTTGAAAATGTGAATCTCCAGAACCCATGGGATTCACAGTATGGCAACAGCCACAGTATCACTCTCCTCGTCGATTCTTTGGCGCTCCAGGAATTGTTTCAAACGGCGGATTCGCAGCTCCAGCAATCCCAGATAGAGAATATTTTAAAGGCCTCATCAGATCAGATTGCCAATCTCTATCCAGGGCAAGATACGCCTGTGCCCCTTGCGGAGGGAGACACCCTTGAGAAGGCGCTCGATGCGTTAGCACAAGTGTTCCATGTGGGTAGCGCTGCTACTCTATTTGGGCGTCAGCCTGGCGACTTTGGCAGCCTAACCTATCGACAGCCATTTTACGAGCAGCTTGAAGCGGTTCGCGCCGCGATTGGCGGGCAGGTGTTCAGCATCGCACCATTGGTCGAGAAGAGTGCTGAGGAGTTACAAACTTTAGCTTTACAGGAGGAGGTCCTGGGCCTTGCCTATCGGTTCGCGTTAAAGGAGCTAGCCCCTTTTGCGGTCTTGGGCCCCAGTGCCGCTTCAACGCAGGCGCTTTACGCTGGTCACAATGAGGCCGGAGAACTGGCGCTGGTGGATCCCGAGAGTGGAATCGGGGAGTTGACCAATCAGTACCTAAAAGATCGAGCGATATTCTTGGTTGAGAAGATCAAGGTGAATAGTAGCGCCATCAGTATCCCCTCCCTCACCCACTTTAAAGATTTTCAAGCGCTGTACGAGATCGGTTCGGCATCGCCACTTTTGCCCCAGGTTTTGTTTGGAAGTGCAGGTGGCGAGACTCTCGATGGGAGTCTTTTCTTTGAGGATCATCTGTACGGCGGCGATGGCAGGGACAATCTGTTCGGCTATGGTGGCAAGGACTATTTGGAAGGGAATCGTGACAACGACGTGCTCGATGGCGGCATTGCCGCTGATACCATGCTTGGAGGGACTGGAAACGATACCTACATCGTCGACAACTCAGGCGATGTCGTTCGAGAATATGCCAATAGTGGTGTTGATGGGGTCCACAGCTCTGTTACGTTTACTCTTGACTCCCAGATTGAGCATCTCACGCTGACAGGGACCGATGCCATCAATGGCATCGGTAACGAGTTGAGCAACACCATCACCGGCAACAGCGCTAAGAACGTGCTGAATGGCGGAGGTGGTCAAGACCATCTTGTCGGCAATGGAGGAGATGACGCCATTCTGGGCGGCGCTGGCGACGACATTCTCGAAGGTGGGATCGGATTTGATACGTATATCTATCAGTCAGGCGATGGGCTTGACCGGATCGAAGATAGTGATGCGAAAGGGCAAATCATTTTTGATGATCACTTGTTACAAGGAGGCATTCGTCGCGTTGGTGCTGGCGCCAATACCTACACCAGCCTTGATGGCCGTACGACCTATGTGATGTCCGGGAACGATCTTCTGGTGAACGGCGTCCTCATCGTGAATGAGGATTTCCAGAGCGGACAGATGGGGATTCAGCTGCGGGATGTTTCCCATCTTCCGTCTGATGTAGGCGCTCCAGTGGGGCCCTTTGGCGATGTGCTGGTGGGAGATGGCGGGGATGAGATTCTCATTGCTACTAACCCGTATTCGTACGCCATGTATGGCAACGAAGGAAACGACGTT
>JACOEF010000093.1 GCA_024998705.1 Nitrospira sp. | reverse complement strand
TTGTCGGGGCCGGGCTCGCTGGAATGCGGGCCGCGATCGCCGCACCACCTCACCTGAATGTGGCCCTCCTCTCGAAGGTCCACCCGGTCCGCAGCCACTCCGTGGCCGCCCAAGGGGGCATCAACGCAGCCATCGGCGAGCAGGACTCTTGGGAAGCCCATGCCTATGACACCGCCAAAGGGGGGCTCTACCTGGGTGACCAAGATGCGATCGAGGCCATGTGCCGGGAGGCGCCGCAGGACATTCTAGAGCTTGAGCAGATGGGTGTGATCTTCAGCCGCACCCCGGAGGGACGGATCGCCCAACGGCCATTCGGCGGCGCCGGATTTCCACGCACCTGTTATGCCGCCGACCGCACCGGCCACGCGCTGCTGCATGCCATGTACGAGCAGCTGATGAAGCGCCGCTGTCGAGTCTATGAAGAATGGTACGTCACCGCGTTGCTGGTCGAACAAGGCCGTTGTTGCGGCGTCGTGGCCTGGGATCTGGTCCATGGAGGGTTACAGGCCCTGCACGCCAAGGCCGTCATTCTTGCCACCGGCGGAAGCGGTCGCGTCTTTTCCACCAGCACCAACGCCGTCATCAACACCGGAGACGGCATGGCCCTGGCCTATCGTGCCGGCCTCCCCCTGGAAGACATGGAGTTCGTCCAGTTTCACCCCACCACGCTCAAAGACACCGGCATTCTGATCACCGAAGGCGCGCGCGGCGAGGGCGGCTATCTGCTGAATACGCTCGGCGACCGATTCATGAAACGCTACGCACCGGAACAGATGGAGCTGGCGACCCGCTCCACGGTCTCTCTCGCGATCGGACGGGAAATCCAGGAAGGGCGAGGGGTAGACGGCTGTGTCCTGCTCGATCTTCGTCACCTGGGCCGTGCCCGCATCCTTGAGCGGCTCCCGCAAATTCGGGAGCTGGCGCTGGAATTCGCAGGGCTCGATCCGATTGAAACACCCATTCCCATTCGACCAGGCGCCCACTATCAAATGGGCGGCGTGCGCACCAACGCCTGGGGAGAGACCGATTTGCCGGGGCTCTTCGCGGCGGGCGAATGTGCCTGCGTCAGTGTTCATGGAGCGAATCGCTTAGGCGGGAATTCCCTTCTCGAAACCATTGTCTTTGGACGCCGGGCCGGCACAAGAGCCGCCGAGTCGATCCACGATCTTGCCCCGCCGCCCGTTCCGGCGGGAATCCTGGCAGCAGAAGAACAGCGCCTGCACACCCTGCTGACCAATCCCGGCCCCGAACGGGCCTGGCAGATCCGGGATGACCTCGGCAAGACCATGAGCCTGAATCTCGGCATCTTCCGCACCAAGCAGTCCATGCAAGAAGCCCTAGGCGCCATTCAAGCCCTCAAGATCCGTGGGCAACAGATGTGTGTCCAGGACAAGGGACGGGTCTTCAACACCGATCTGATTCAGGCCCTTGAGCTCCAGTGCCTGCTGGACATCGCGGACACCATCGTCGTGAGCGCCCTCGGCCGGGAAGAAAGCCGCGGGGCCCACTACCGGGCCGACTACCCCACTCGAAACGATAGCGCCTGGCTCCGCCACACCCTCTCCCACCGCCAGACGGAAGGGCCTCGGTTAAGCTATGTTCCCGTGACCATTACGCAATTTCCCCCTGCATAATACGTCGTCTTCCGCATCCGAAGTCTCCCCGGGCGAACCACCCAGAAAGCCGGCAGCCCCAGCCGGTTCGGCCGGTTGCGCTCCTGCGGTTTTGCGCTATCCTTTTCAGTAATCATCACTCTACTCACGGGACCGTCCACCATACGCCCGGGCGAAGGGTCGTTAGTCACCATGGCAACCATTCACCCAGGCACAGCAACCTCTGCGCCCGCACTCTCTCCATCGCTGGATTCGACACAGACGGTGGTCTGTCCCTTTTGCCATGCCGTCGCCCCTTGCCCGCCGGTTGCCGGCCTACCCCTACATGCAGTGCCCTGCCCATCGTGTCAAGCAAACCTGCTGATGCTCAACCCCAACGGGCCAGCGGCCGATGAGGAACTGGCCGTCTCTCACTCAGTAAGCGCCCCTGACGCAACCGACATGACGCGCCGGCTCGTCGGCATCGTGGTCGCTGTGCTGGCCTGTGTATTGAATTACCTGCTGCTGGCTGGAATGGGCTTCTGGATGTTCAACCAAATCAAGGCAACCCACGACCCCTACGATATCGATGAATTGACGCTCTCCCCGCTGATCCTGAAAGCCAACGGGTGGACGCCCCTCCACCTTGCAGCCGCACGAGGCGATCTGGCTGCCGTGACGTCGCTCCTGCAGGAAGGGACACCGGTCGACCAATACAACGATAAGGGACGAACCGCCTTGTTCGAAGCAGCCAAACGAGGGCGGACGCCGGTGGTGACGGCCCTCTTGCAACATGGGGCAAACCCCGATGCGAGGACCAAACAGGGCTTTACCGCACTCCTCACCGCTGCCGAGCAGGGACATGCCGATACGATCGCCGTGCTGTTGTCGAACGGCGCCACGCCCAACGCCACCTGCAGCTGTGGCGATTCAGCGTTGCATCGGGCCGTACGGAGAGGCCATCTGGTCGCGGCGCAAACCCTGCTTGAACAGGGCATCGATGCGAACATCAAGAGCCACGGAGAGACCGCCCTTGAGATCGCGCAGCAAGACGAGGACCAGGAACTGATCGCCCTCCTGCTCGCGCATGGGGGCAGAGAATTCTCTCAAGCGAAGGCCCATCGAGCCCAAGGCGTGGCCTTCCAGAAAAAAGGGCAGATCGATCAGGCGCTCTTCGCGTATGCCGAGGCCTTGAACCTGGACCCGAGCGATCCCGAATCCTATTTCCATCGCGGCACGGCACTGCTGCAAAAGAACTCGCCCGACGAAGCCCTCATCGCGTTTCAAGCAGCCATCCGCCTTAGTCCAACCTACTTCGAAGCCTATCGTGCGGCGGCCTCAGTGCACACCATGCGCCGGCAGTGGGACGAGGCCATCGCCTTGTGGGACCAATTCTTGGCACAACGCCCACAGAACGGTCGCGCCCATTATGAACGCGCACGGATCAGGCAAGCGAAAGGCGACGGCAAAGGTTTCTTGCGGGAACTGCAACAGGCCTGCGCATTCGGCCACCAGGCGGCCTGCTGAGCGATGAACACCATGGAAACCCATACCGAGACCAGCGAACGGGCCCCCCGCGTCACCTGCCACCGCTGCCGGGGCCAGTACCGCATCCGCGACATACACCGATTGACGCACCGGGCTCGAAGTATCTGCCCGGCTTGTGGCACCCGATTCGCTGTTGTGATCCCTACGCCCTCGGAACAGCATTCGCATGCGAGTGGAGACCTCCGTCCCCCGACGTCCCTCACATCCGTACCATCCGGAAGCGCCGAAACCCTCGACCCCATCAAACGTGGATCCTTCCACGGAGCCGGTGGCACCCTACTGGGCATGCAGATCGTCAATGTCTGCCTCACCATCCTCACCCTGGGCGCTTACCACTTCTGGGCCAAAGCGAAAATTCGCCGATACCTGTTCAGCCATACGGCGTTCGCGGGAGATCGGTTTGCCTATCACGGCACCGGAAAAGAACTCTACCAGGGGTTTCTGAAAGCGATGTTGGTGTTCGGTATCCCCTATTTTTCATTAGGCGCCGCGCACACCTTTCTCACTGTCCCGCCATCGGTCGATCCCTTCCTGCAGGCGATGGCCGGTCTGGTGCTCTTCCTCTATGTGCCGGTCGCGATCGTGAATGCGAGGCGCTATCGCTGCACGCGCACATCTTGGCGAGGCATCCGGTTCTCCTTTCGAGGTCGCACGGTGGACTTCCTGAAACTCTATTTCAAAGGGTGGCTCTTCACCGTCCTTTCCCTCGGCACCTACTATCCCTATTTCCACACACAACGGCAGGCGTTCCTCCACTCCCACACCTACTTCGGCAACCAACGGTTCCACTTCACCGGGCATGGATCGGGCCTGATGGTGCCCTTTGCCGTCACACTCTTCACTACCTATGCGGTGCTCTGTCTGTGCGGTTTCGCCCTGGCCCTTCAACTAACAAATGGCGGCCTGACACTACTCTTGATTCCCTTGGTGCTCGGGCCGGTGTGGGTCTGGTGGCTCGGACAAAAACAGAAGTACTGTTGGGACCACACCACGTTCGGCGACGCACAGTTTTCATGCAGCATCACCTGGCAACAGCTCTTCACCCTGTATCTCGGCAACGTCGCGCTTCTGGTTGTGACCTTGGGGTGGGCCTGGCCATGGGTCACCGTTCGGGACGCACGCGTCTTTCTCGGCACCCTCTCGTTACAGGGAACCACCGATCTCGACCACGTCTTGCAGGACAGCGCCGAAACATCCGTCACCGGCGAAGGCCTGTCGAACCTCCTCGACACCGGCTTCGATATGGACTAACCCCTATGCCCATCAGCCGAAGCGCCCACTACCTCGACGGTCGCACGGCCACGCGCTATCGCGTCACCCTCACGATCACCCCCACTAGTCTGCACATCGGGATGCCCGACGGTAGCACCAAACAATGGCCGTACGAGCAGATCCGCCAAACACAAGGAACCTATCGCGGCGAACCGGTGCGCCTGGAATTCGGACCAGAACCGGCCGAAGCCATCGTGACTGGCACCACGACGTTGCTGAGGGAGATTCACAACGCCGCCCCTGCCGCGGCACGACACTTCCACAACCCAACCTCACGAAACGCCCGCCTCCGCTGGACGGTGTACGCCGCCGTGGGAGTCGTCCTCATGGTCGTAGGACTCTATCGATGGGGCATCCCTGGTGTCGCCGCCGCAGCCACGCCCTATGTGCCAGTGGCGTGGGAAGAATCTTTGGGACAGCAGGTCGTCGCACATCTTGCGCCGGAATCGCCGCAATGCCGCGACCCGGAACGGCTACAAAAACTCGACCGCATCGTACAGACATTGACTGCCACCCGTCATGCGTCCCCCTATCGGATCACCCTTTCCGTCGTCGATGCCCCAACCATCAACGCCTTCGCCGCTCCCGGCGGGCAGGTGGTGATTCTCCGAGGCCTGCTGGAGCAAACAGACAGTCCGGAACAACTGGCCGGAGTGCTCGCCCACGAACTCCAGCATGTCTACCAACGTCATACGACCAAAGCCATTCTTGAACAGACGGCGATGACGTTTCTTCTCACCGCCGTCTCCGGCGATCTGTCCGGCGGGCTCGCCTTGGGACTCGAAGGCGCGCGCACAATGGGCTCGTTACACTACAGCCGCACCCATGAAACGGAAGCGGACATCGAGGGACTGCGCATGATGCAGGCCGCCCACCTCGATCCTACTGCGATGACGACGTTTCACGGAACCATGGAGAACCGCGCGCAGGATCACGCCGGGCCGCCTGATTTTCTCTCCACCCATCCGGACATGGGCGAGCGGCTTGCCAGGCTGGCCACGCTGGCCGGCCCCCCTCCATCCGACGCGCAACGGCTCCTCCCGGGAGAAGACTGGAAAGACATTCGCTCGCTCTGCCGCCTCCAAGCCGGCGGACGCTCTGCATCAGTATCCCCCGACCTTCCCTAGCCCGCACGATTCCGCTGCTCACAGATTCGGCCGCCTCTGGTATAATCCACGGACTTGTGAGTCCTATACATGCGCGTCCTCGTCGTTGAAGATGAAACCAAGGTAGGCTCCTTTATCAAGCGAGCGCTTGAGGAGGAGAGTTATGCCGTCGACCTCTGCGAGGACGGCGCGCAAGGCCTCGACATGGCCTTGAGCGGCAGTTACGACCTCATCATGATTGATCTCATGCTGCCGAGCCTGCCCGGCCTGGAAGTGCTCACGCGTCTCCGCAAGGAAAAAATTCAGACCCCGGTGCTGATCCTGACGGCACAGTCGAAAGTGGACCAGCGGGTCAAAGGGCTGGACGCCGGCGCAGACGACTACCTCACGAAGCCCTTCGCCATCGATGAATTGCTGGCGCGTGTGCGGGCCCTGTTACGACGCGGCACGGCGGAATCCTCCGGCACGCTCCAGATCGACGATCTTCTGCTCAATCCGGCCACACGCGAAGTCACACGCGGCGGACAACGCATCGACCTGACCGTGAAAGAATATGCGCTGCTGGAATATTTCATGCGCCATGCGGGGCGGGTGTTGACCCGTCCCATGATTTCCGACCACGTCTGGAATCAGGATTTCGATACCTTCACCAACGTCATCGACGTCTATGTGAACTACCTGCGGAATAAGATCGATCGTGGACGAGCTCGAAAGTTAATCCATACGATTCGAGGGAGTGGGTACATGCTCAAGGTGGACTGATGCCGCTTCGCGTCCGGCTCACACTCTGGTACGGCACGGCCTTGGCGCTCATCCTGCTG
>JACOEF010000039.1 GCA_024998705.1 Nitrospira sp. | reverse complement strand
TGAGGCGTTACTCCGACACTTTCGATGCGACACCCATTCGGCTCGACCCATGCTGATGGAGTTTGACGCAGTTGAACGACGCGGAGATGTTCCGGTCCGGGTTTCCGGTTCGGCAAAACTGTTGTACAGCGGCTCTGGTCTCGTAACGGGCGTTGATCGGCAGACGACGTGGTTGTGCGATATCTACTCCGAGCCGGGACTGTTGATTGCCGATTTCCATGAAGAAGGGGTGGTCGTCATCGATGGGGTCTCGCAATCCGCCCGAGGATATCTGGTGAGACCGGAGGCAATGGCGCGTGATATCCGCGTGAGTTTCGTCCATTTCGCCATGACGGAACTTCTGAAACGAGGCGGGCTCTATACGTTCCACGCAACGGCGTTGGAGCACAAAGGCCAGGGCGTGTTGATTCCGGGATTCAGTGGGCGAGGGAAGACAACGACCTTCTTATCGCTGCTGCGGTCCGGATATCGGTACCTTTCCGACGACCACCCGTTCTTTCGGGTCCACGGGACACGTGTGGAGATCCTTCCGTACCCGCTCAAGATTAATGTCACCGATCAGACCGTATCGTTTTTCCCCGAGCTGCGAGATGCATCGCCGTCCGTTCTTCATGCAGGTGTCCCCAAACGATTTTTCTATGCCGAGGACCTGTATCCGTGGCCGGTAGGGCAGTCTTGCAAACCAGCCGTGATTCTTTTCCCGAGGTGGTGAATTCCTCGCACAGTTGCTTGGAGCCCTTGTCGAAAAAGCTGGCCCTAGAAATGATTCTTCCGCATTCGCTGTTGGTGTACGACGCGGAGGTGGCGCGTCGGGAGTTTCAAGCACTGGTTCGTCTGGTTGAGCAAACGGATTGTTACCGCCTCCACTTTGGTCGGGATGTCATGGATTTGCCATGGCTGGTCACGCCTCTCTTGGAGAAACGGCACGCGGGGAGAGAACACTGACATGGGACAGCTGCCAAGGTCTAGAGTCGCACAATGGAAACCCTCGCGGCTGGGAGGCATTTCGCGTAAGGGAATCGCGCCGGCCCCTGGATTGTCGCTGATGCGTGCGGAAGGGCGCTTACTTGTACTCTGTGCGCGAACGACGGTGAACGAGTTTGTTCGTGTCGAAGTGATAGATCTGGCTTGTGACGGGATTGATTGGGATCAGGTATGGCAACTGTCAAAAGCCCACGGAGTAGCGCCGCTGGTGTACCGTAATCTGGTCACGATTTGTCCCGCAGCGGTGCCTTCGGCCATCCACGAAGCTTTTCGACGGCACAATCAGGCCAATGCTCTCCTCAATACCTTGTTGGCCAAGGAACTTGTGTCCCTGCTCGACGCATTGGCAGCGAAGGGAGTGACGGCGATTCCTTTCAAGGGCGTCACCTTGGCCCAGACGGCCTACGGCGACCTGAGTCTTCGTGAATGTGCGGACATCGATCTGATCGTTGAGCAGGGAGCGATTCCCCAGGCCCGGAAAGTCTTATGGTCGCAGGGATACCAACTCACGAGTCAGGATATGGGGAACGGGGAGGAATCAGGCGAGCCCTATCATTTTTTTCAGAAACGAAACGGCATTGTTGCGGTTGATCTTCAGTGGGTGATGGCCAGCCGATATTTCGGGTTTCGGCTTGATCGGGGTGCGTTGTGGGGTAGGCTGAAGCCGGTCCAATTGCCGACAAAACCAGTGGGGGGCCTCTGTTCAGAGGACCTGTTGATTTTGCTCTGTGTACATGGCTCAAAACATGCTTGGGAGCAGTTGAAATGGGTCTGCGACGTGGCGGAGCTGGTGCGTCGGCGTCCCGCCTTGGATTGGAGTCGGGTGTTGTTCCAGGCAGGCGAATGGGGGTGCCGTAGGATGGTGCTGCTTGGGCTGACGATGGCGCACAGTTTGTTCGATACCGTGTTGCCCAGCGTGGTGTTGCGTGAGATCGACGGGGATGCCGACGTCTCTGTGCTAGCGCTGAAGATGCCGAGGCAGTTACTGAAGCAGCCTGATCAGGGCATTGATGAGGATTGTGCGCCCGCCTTGTATATGACACTCAAAGACTCCTGGGCTGAGCGGTGGAAGTTGGGGATCACACTCTGCCGAGCGGAGGCAGAAGTGCTGACGCGCACGTTGCCCTGGTTCCGGTTTCAGCGCAGGCTTCGACTCCTGTCGGTCTGTCTTAAGCCCGTTCATCGGTTCCTTGCTAAGTCGATTCTTTCTGGTCGGATGCGCGAAACCGTGGTGCGGTGGTTGCAGAGCTCCGGGTGAACTCAGGTCGTTCCGCCTGAAACGATTCCCTTTCGTCAAGAACTAAATCGTCCTGCCGCCTATGTGGTTGCCCCTGAAAAAAAATGCATGCTAGGATGCCTTCATCAGAAGCAGTGACCGGTGACGACTGAAAATCGGCCAGAGGGGTGGTTGGCCCTATGGTCCGGTCGGTCCCAGGAAGGAGGCTTTCATGAAGCGCGTTCTCTTCGCGGCAGCGATCGTACTGGCCCCGTTGTGGGCGGCTCATCTTGTTATCGCGGCTGGGTTTTTTAAAGTCGGCGAGGCGGCACCGACCTTTTCCTTGACCACTGTCACAGGCGACTCGGTTTCGCTCGACCAGTTGAAGGGGAAGGTGGTCGTTCTGGGGCTGTTTCATATCTGTGATCCCTGCATGACCCAAGGGACCAATCTTCAAAAAGTACATGAGACGATGGCCGGAAAAAATGTGGCCGTCATCGGGGTTAATTCGTCAGGGGATTCTAAACGGGGAGTAGGTGAATTCTTAAGTGCCTTTCCCGTGAAGGTCACCTATCCCTATTTGCTCGATCCAAATAAGACCACCGATAAGTTGTATGGCGGCGGGAAGTTTATCCCCAACGTGTATGTCATCGATCAGCGTGGTGTGATCAGGTGGCAGCGGGTGGGAAATATGGAATTGGCAGGGGCCGAGATCATTATCCAGGAAGTGGAAAAACTGTTGGCATCTGCGCCTCCAGCTGGCGCAGGAGCCATGTAGCAGGGAAAGAGGAACCATGGACGAGTGGGAAGAGGGAAAACAGAAGTTGCTCCAGGTCGTACAGGGGATTGATCAGGCCGTTCAGATCGTGATTCCGACCAAGCCAACAAACAGCATGTTCCTTATTTCTCTCACGAAGGGTCCGAACCGGAAATTCATTACCCTTTCAGAGGACGATATTATCGATCTTCCAATCGAAACCGGTATCTGTGCGAAGGTCACGAAGACCCTCCAGGATGCGGTTGCAGCATTGTAATTCCGTCCACCTGAGGCGACACTCGTGAAACAGCTCCTTCCCGGCATTTGGCAATGGTCCTGGTTTTCAGAAGAGAAGCAGATCGATTTTAACGGGCTGTTTCTCTCGGTCGGAGAACATCGGATCTTGGTTGATCCTCCGCCGATGACGGCCGAGGCCGGTACGTTTATTCGTCGCCAGGGTGCACTCGATTACATCATCGTCACTAATCGAGACCATGTTCGCGAGGCGGCCTCGTACCAGGCCGATTTTCATTGCCAGTTGCAGGTGCCCGAGGCGGACGCTGCGCAGATGGATGTGAAGCCATCCAAGACCTTTAAAGACGGTGAGCTGTTGCCCGGCGGTATTTGGGTGATTCACCTTGCGGATCAAAAATCTCCTGGGGAGTCGGCATTGTATATTCAGCAGGGGAAAGGTGTCTTGATCGTCGGCGATGCCTTGATCGGCAAGCCGGCGGGTAGCGTGAGTCTTCTAGCCCCGGAAAAATATGGCGATCCCACGAAGGCAAGGGCGTGGCTTCGGCGGTTGTTGAAATATCACTTCGACTCGATTCTTGTGGGCGATGGCGCTAGCATCTTAGGTGGAGCCAAACAAGTTGTGGAGCAAGTGATTCAGGCGTAGGGAAGATGGCGCTTCGAAACGGTCTTTCAGAGGAACTCAATCGCCAGGGCAACGAGCATTTTGCGCGGGGGCATTACACGGATGCGTATGCCTGTTATGCAAAGGCCTTGGAATGTGATCGTTTGACGGGTGATCATCGCGCACTGAGCGCGACACTGGGCAACCTGGGCAATATTTGTGCGGTCAGTGGTCGGCGAGAGTCGGCGCAGAATTATTATCAGGAAGTGTTGGAATTGCAGAAGGTTCTGGGTGACGAGAAAGGTATTGGGACGACCCTGGCCGACTTGGGGAATCTCCGCGCCGATGCCGGCGAATGGGATCGTGCCAGAGCCTATTATCTTGAGGCGCTCGACATCATGACTCGAGTGCATGATGAGCTGGGTAAGGCGGTGTTGTTTTCCGATCTCGGCTTGGTGGCGCGTGAAATCGGCCAGTTTGACGAGGCGCTTCGGTATTATGAGCAGTCCCTGGTACTCATGCGCCGTCTCAATAATCAAGGAGGCGTCGCCGATGCCTGGCGGATGATGGGGCGGACCTTTGCCGTTCAGAAGCGCTATGAGGACGCCATTGCTTGTTGCCATACCAGCCAATCGATTGCAGAACGGAGCCGGGATGAATTGCGGACAGGCGGAGCCCGCTACGTCCTCGCCCAGTGTTATGAGGATCTCGGTCAGTTGCAGATGGCCGTTCAGTTATTGGAGCAGGTCGTGCGTATGGATCGTAAATATGATCTTCCAAAATTAGCTGAGAATGTGGCCCGCCTCGAGCGGCTGCGGGCTCGCCTTGATGCCGAACCCCCAACCCCCCAGCCTCGGGAATCACGCGCATGACTACCGCAGCACTCCCATCATGGGAACAGGCCCGGGCACGACTGGTGAGCACGGTCCCGCAATTTTATGAGCTGGAACCTGGTGGGCCCCTGGTCCTCGATCTAGGGGATGACGGGTGGTTGTTGGAAGTGCGGTCGGACGGGCAGCTCCTTTGTCAGCACGGAATTGCCATGGACGATGTGAAGAGTCTGATGTGTGATGGCACAACCGAAGATCTCGGCACCGATGAAGTGGCAAAACAGGCTAAGTACTTTTTGGGTCCTGCGGTGTCCAAGAAACGGCCAGCCCTCATCAAGGGAGGATTCGCGGAGCAGACTGATATGAATGATGAATATGTCGCCATCACGTTCTATAAGACGATCGACTTTCAGCGAATCGATGAGGTCCTTGCCGTCGTGCGTTGGTGCCAGAACCTCTTCAAGTCCTAGGCGTAATAGGAAGCGATTGCGACAGTTGCCCTCCGGACGTGTCTTCCCATCACCGATACTGAAACCTTCCGTTCTATTCTGCCTGCCTATCGCTTGCTGCGCATAATCCTCACCGCGCTTGAGCGGAAGCTCCTTACTGCCACGGGGGCGGGAAGCTGGTCTCCTCCGGGGCTTGCCAAGACTCTTCAGTCGAGCCAGCGAAGCCTGGACATTCTGTTGTGAGATATGGCGGCTGGAGTCGTTGCACAGCTTGATGCGGAGCAAGCCGGAGCATTGCTGGACTTTGGCGGATGGCCGTGAGCATTTGCCATGGTCGTTCTTGCTCGCTCCCGCAAACTAATGGCCACTGGCTATGCTAGTGCGGCCGGACTCGAGGCGGCAAAAGAGATCGCCGGGACACACAGGGTCGGAGGTGATGCTCTTCTCTTCCGCTCACATTTAGCGATGAGGCGCTTCTGAGGCAGTACGAGGTGGTGTGGCGTTTCGATGTGCTTCATAGTAATTCCTTGGAGGAGCCTCACGTGCTCTGTCAAAACGTGTCATCCGCATTGCCTTCCGGCAGACGATTGATTGTTCAGGCTGCATTGCTTCACGATTTGGAAGGCCACCCTATACCAAAGAGCCGAGTCAGTGTGTGGTGAGGAGGGTGCTGTGTACAGAACGAGGAAATATCTACTCACGGCGGGAGGCAGCCGAGTGGCTTCGAGCCGCAGGGGCTGTGAAGGTCAGGTCGATGAGGATGAAGACCGTGACTGAAGATCGGGATGGGGGGCTGTTGGAGAGTGCTCGTCTGACCGTAAGGATAACGCGCAACGGCCCCCGAAGATCATGATGAGGAAGTTAAGGAGACTGCTGCCAAGTGTCAGCGCCAGGATAAGGGGGCGGGGGGAATCGTGACTCGCTTCCTGGACAATCGTGGCAAGGTCGAGTGCCAGGGCGATGGTGCTGTACATCACCGCTGCCATCACGATCCAGTGTTGACGGAGCACAAGAAGCCCTGCTACCAGTAGTGTCGGAACCCCGAACAGAAAGCCCAATAAGATGCTGTCACGGATCGTGGCTAGTGAGGCGGCCGATCCTGCCTCAAGGAGAAGACCTTCCAGCACGACCAGAGCGATGAGCAAAGCAATGACCGGACGAGATGCTTTCATAGCGGCACTATAGCCGCCGCGCCAGCCTATCGCAAGTTACTCTGGCCTTGTGCCATTCTGACTTGTAGGTTCTTCACATGATCTTGCCGTAAAGGATTGCAAGCTTCTGCGAGGGCGGTCTTCTTTGAGCAGCCTTCCCTGTCCCCACCCTTCGAGGGGCAAGCCCAGGCCGGCGAGTGATTTACCACGCGCAGACTTTCGAGTCAGAATCCGCCTCTCACCGGGGAGGCGTATGTGGCTCTACAAACATTCAGAAAAGTCGTTGCGGACTGGGTGGTCGAAACGAAACCAGGCCGATGCTTGCGAGCGTCTCACTCTCGCTTGGCAGTGCGAAGATTAGGGCTGATGCTCTGCTCGGCCGGGGCGCTCCTGTCGGTCCCCAGCTTCTCCTCAGCTGCTCCCTCGTATATCGTTCCGGACACCGTTGTGAACCCTGGGTTTAACGGCAAGGTCGTGGCCCAAGCGCCGGCGGATCACGCGCAGGTATTGGCAGCCGGGTTTGGATTTCAGGCGGCTGGATCCTCAATGATTACGGTGCGGACCTACGATGCGCCGACAGGTGTCATCCTGTCGGAGGACTCGTTCGATCTGAACGTCAAGGAAGAGGGGGCCGCTGAACATGATGACAATAAAGGACGCATTTTTGCCGGAGGTATTGGTGCCGATCCGAAAGGGAAATCAGCCTTCATGCTGAGAGTGTATGACGCGGAATCCGGGCGGTTCCTCTGGGAAGGGCAGCTGAATTTGCTCAAACTGGGAGAAGGTGGGAGGACGAGGGTCCGTGCCACTATCATCCCGATCCATCCGTCGGTGGTTCAAGCATCGGCCTCCACGGCCAAGCCTGTCCAGACTCTCTTCTCCGTCCGAGCGGTGAATCCGATTACGGGAGGACTTGTTTGGCAGGATCAGTTCGCGCCTGGGACGCGAAAGCGGGCACGAGTGGCCGGTGTGTCCTTCAAGAGCCTGTCCCTCAAACCAGT
>JACOEF010000998.1 GCA_024998705.1 Nitrospira sp. | reverse complement strand
TTGGCAGTACTTGTGTTCATCTTTTCAGCCGGGGTTCTCAAGGCGCTCGGCGGGGAATCGGCGGTGATATCCCATTCCGACTCCATTGGTGTGGCAGGTTGAACCTTCAATCTGCGGGGCATTTGAGTGTTGATGCGCCGCTTCTCTGTTCCCACTCCATCCCCCAGCTATTCAGTCGCCGTGTGATCGATGATTGCCGAGTTGTCACCCCGAAGAGAGACTCACGATAACACCCGCATGGACCTGAATCAAACCGTCCCGCTCCCCTCCCGTTTCTTGACAACCCTCTGCTCTTTGCTAAGGTTGCTACAGATAACCCTCCTAGGTGTGATCAATATGAGGACATTACCCATGCGCGCCAGCCTGATCATCCTGTCTTGCAGTCTCGCAGCCGTGGCGGCCATCCCCGCTCATGCTCAAAACGCTCAAAGCGTGCGTTTGGGTGAATCCGCCCTCACCTATGCGGCCGGGGCGATTCGGCAGGAGATGCCGATCGAGGGAGTCATCAATGTGATTACCGGAGATAA
>JACOEF010000235.1 GCA_024998705.1 Nitrospira sp. | reverse complement strand
CCTAGCCAGTACTACACAAACCTCGGTTGTCCGGGAGAAATTTTAGCGGGCAGGCCCGCGTGAATTCATCCGGCTCACCGACGGCGCCTCGGGTTGTAGATGAGTACACAAGCTCTCTATAATCATTTTTTAGTCTTCATCACGACACAAAGGAGCACCCGATGGAACATGTTGCAGCGAGCGATACACAACCCACTGTTGCCGACGACCCCCAGGCCCGCGCCTTGCTCCAACGAGCCTTCGAAAGCACGGCCCGATGGCAGCCGGATTTTCGAGGATTTTCAGCCGACCTGACCGTCCATACCAATGGCCAGCAGGTGCGGGGAACCGTCGTGGTCAAAGGACCGCGTGAGGTGACGGTGCAGCTGCCGGACGAAACCATTCAAAAGTGGGCCCAGGAACAGATCGGCATGATCGCCGTGCACCGCGCGCCGCGTAAATTCGAGGAATCGGACGGCAAACACCGTCTCACCATGGAAGCCGGCGAGGACCACCCGCTGGGCCGCCGGTTGGACATCCACGGCGACGGCATGCAGTCCTTCTATCGGATCAAGGACAACCGCATCACCCAGATCAACCGGAAGATGCCCCATGTGGCATTTACGATCAACGTGGAAGAAAGCAGCACCACGCAGGACCAGAAGCAGCTGACCACCAAATACACGGTCTATTATTTTGCGCCGCAGGATGCCAAGCTGCGCAACGTCTAGAGTTTTACCGACACTCATGTGCGGGTCGGCAACTCCGACCTGCCGGCCACACGCCGGATCATTTCGTACGAAAACGGCGCGGTGCTGGTTCGAACCGTGACGTTCACCAACCACAAGTTGCTGGCCTAATGGATTTACGCAAGACGTTCCCGCGCAGCATGCGCGCCATCCTGGAAGGACATGTGCACCTCGCGCGCATGATCGACAAGTGCCGCGCCGTGCTGGCGGGAACCGAAGGCGAGTATATCTATCCCTGTCCCATGGATGACCGGCTCATGGAATTCGCCGGTATCACGGCCGATCAATTCACTGCGGCGGTAAAGCACAACCAGACAGATACCGGCGTGACGCAATGGTTCCGGCAAACAGCGACGCCTCATAGCCAGGCCGAGTTGGAAGCCTGGAACCAGATGATGTTGAGCAGGGGACCAACGACACCGGAGAAGCAGGCTTCCTTCAACAACTATCGCGACGCGGTGGATCCCTCCCGCACCGACCTCACCAGCTGGGCCGACCTCCAGGACCTTGAAGAAGGCCGGACGGTGCCAAGAAGAGCCTAGGAGTCGATGGTTGGTGATGCCCTAGCAGAATCGTATCCAAACAGATTCCCGCTGTATCTCTTCGAATACGTTGTGTTGACGGTCAACTCTACGTATGACGCACATTCGTGATGAACGCTCCTGATCGTGACTCAGATTGACGGGCCTCCCTCGGAACGGTCACACGATCAGGACATGATCGCATGAAAACAAACTGGCACGTGAATCGCATAGGCCAGTCCTATCGACGTCGTACGGTCGTCCACACTACCACAATCCGCAGGAGGTACCGACATGGCTCTTGTTCAACAGAATCTTGTTCCCGCGACCGGTGACCATCTCATCACACTCGACACCGACACGAACCTCGAATGGCTCAGCCTCGACGCAACAGCCAACCTGTCCTACCTGGAGGTCCTGGGCGGCGCCGGTGGGTACACCACCACCTATGGCTTTCGCTACGCCACCGGCCAGGAGATCGGACTCCTTCACCAACATGCCGGAATCACAAAGTATGGCATCTCGCAAGTCGTACCGTTTCCTCAAAGCAATCACGCGTCGATGGAAACCCTCATCGAACTCATGGGCGGCACAACACTCTATCCATCGGTCACCAGCGGGTCGGTCCTGGTCCAGACGCAAGGCATGATGAAGTTTCGAGGCCCGGGGATCCCGACTCCAATCATGCCCATGAGTGTCGTACAGCTCTGGCTGTTCAAGAACAATCCCGGCAGCTCCTATGTAGACAGCAATCCTGTGGGAAATGCCGGCAAGCGGGCGCCTGAAATCGCCTCCTATCTGGTGCGCAACCGAATCATGCCCGCCGGCTCCATCTCTCGTGGCAAATCCCCCAAGGCAGCGAAAGCCCGGAGCGGGAAAAAGAAGGGCTGATCCACAGCCAACCCCGTCGCTCCATGGAGCCGACGACCTTCGGCTTCATGGAGCCACCCGCCTCCATTGATTTCGGCGCTTCCGCTGAGGGTCTCACCCGTCATTTTCCTCACGTTGATTTGTCCTCGGAAGAAGCATAGGCTAATGTCTGTTTCGTCGCGGCAGATCGTGGCCCATGACGAAGCATACCCGCTTTGCCATCACCCACGATCACCCGCAACACAGCAAGAGGGGTCGTCATGGAAGACCTCACTCCACCGGATCAGCATCAGCCGCCACGGATCCTCTGACCCGAACGACTCACAGAAGGTGTTCGTCCGATTCGGCGCAGAGGCATCCACGCTGCGTTCGGTGAGAAGTCCGCGCAGCGTTTGCAGGCGGCGGAGTGCTGCGACACAGTAGATGCCCAAGCACTGACTTGACCGGCACCGGCGGCCCGCAATTCAGTGGGAAAGAGACGACTCGCGTTGAATGCAAGGTGATGTTATGACGACCATCATCAAGGACAACCAACCTCTCTTCACACCAGAACAAACGTTCACCGGAAAGACCTCTCCCAAAAACATTCTTATCGCCATTGATGACTCAGACGAGTCCATCCGTGCCGTGTACTACGTCGGGGCGCTGCTCCGGGAAACCCGGGACGTGAAGGTGACGTTGGTTCATGTGCTGAACCCCATGCCGCGCGAACTGATGGAACACGGCGGCTCGGAGAACCCTGAGACTGAAAACCATCTGGGCGAGCAGCTTCGCAGGGACCAGGAAGAATGGGGGCGGGCGGAAGGAGCCATTGAATACCCCATCCTGATGAAGGCGCTGGAACGACTCGGGCAGACCGGATTTCCCATCGATCGTGTCACACTCAAGTTCGGGCATGCCCGCGATATCGCCGACACCATCGTGGACGAAGCTAAGGCCGGAGGGTATGGCACCATCGTAGTGACCCGTCGCGGGCCGGCAGGGACGAAGCGATTCTTCGGCAGCGGCATCACCGATCGCCTGTTGCGGGACCTGTCCGGAGTCGCACTCTGGGTTATGGAATAATCCTGGCGAGAGGCGCAACCATCGTCCGTGAAGCATCTGCGCCAAACTCGCCTCGACGAGTGGCTCGATCGCCAGAACGATGAGGCATTCGTCTCACTCTGGAGGGGAGGCTACTATGAACTGCACACGTTGTGAGGCCACACTCCCGTTCGAGCCCGCTTTTGTCCCTCGTGCGGTGTCCACGTGCGATTGCCGGACGATCCGGCGTTCGATGAACCAGACCTGCAAGCGGTCGAGCGCGGGAACGAACAGGACCGGCGAACGGCTTCGGCATCCCGCGACCATGAAGCCCTGAAGGCCAGGTTGATCGATTGTTATGTGAATTTTTCCATATCCAGGGAACTGTCCGAGTGGCTGCAAGAACTCGGGCTTCCATCAACGGGAACGATGCAGGAGCTACTCGCCCGGTTGCGACAACACAAGGCTTCGCTGGTGCTGCCGGCCGAAAGTCTTTCCCGCCAGACCATCTGGTACCTGAACCGATATGACGAGCACATTCTCATGGAGATTTGCCAGCAACTCGGCATCGATCACAACGGCCCCAAAGAGAGGTTGATCACCAGGGTGTACCATGCCGTGGGGCTACAGGAAGGCTGGCT
>JACOEF010000604.1 GCA_024998705.1 Nitrospira sp. | reverse complement strand
TCTTACAACCTTTTCCACTTAGCTCACGATTAGGGACCTTAGCTGACGGTCTGGGCTATTTCCCTTTTGACCACGGATCTTAGCACTCGTAGTCTAACTCCCGTTCGTCCAGTAACGGCATTCGGAGTTTGATTGAGTTCGGTAGCGTTGGAACGCCCCTAGCTCATTCAGTGCTCTACCTCCGTCACGGCTGAGACGAGGCTAACCCTCTAGTTATTTCGGGGAGAACCAGCAATCACGAAGTTTGATTAGCCTTTCACCCCTACCCACAGCTCATCCGAGCCATTTGCAACTAACATCAGTTCAGGCCTCCTCCGCCTGTTACGGCGGATTCGCCTTGGCCATGGGTAGATCACTTCGCTTCGGGTCTATTCAGCGCAACTCAATGCCCAATTCGGACTCGCTTTCGCTACGGCTCCGGCTCTTCGCCTTA
>JACOEF010000261.1 GCA_024998705.1 Nitrospira sp. | reverse complement strand
TCAGCCGTGACTGGAAGGAGGATGCGCAGATGCTTAAAGCCTATATGCGAACCGTCTTCCCCGCAGAATATCAGTCTTGCTCATAGCGACATCACTTCGCATCCTGTACCTCCAGCACACAATCGCCATATACAGTAATCAGCAACGACCCTGGATAGGTCCTATAGGTCTTTTTGTCTGCCTGAAGATCAGAGGTTTCCCCGACAGTGTTCACGATCCTGATGTTAACCATCGCTCGCCCCTTGCTGGTCATCCGACACTGTTCTACAACTTCGTGCAATACAGTCAGAGAACTCCCATTGGATGATGGGCTAAATTGCTGCGACCCGACAGCGATAGTTGAGCGCTTGATTGGCACTCCTGGAATCTCCGGGCCAACGAACGCCCCTAACCATCCATCTCTTGGCGACTCGCCTCTCGCACTACCTGACTGACTGACAACGATTGCGACCATCACCCCAACGAGCGCTATCTGATACGGCCGCATGTGAACCTCCACTCTGGACAAAACCATTCGCTGTCTACTTCTCTTTACTGGTGCTTGGGGCCGATGGTTGTGTTCGTTCAACCTTTAATAAAGACTCTTGGCCTGCTTGCCACTTAGGCATCGTCCCAAACGCACTCAACACCTCGTCACCCATCATGCCGATGGCCGATGTACGTACCGCATTATACGCGGCATTGGCAGCAAAGTTCTGTAGTTCTTCGGGAGACATGGTTTGTGCGCGGCCGGTCTTTTCCAAATGCTCCACAGAACTACGCGCAAAGGAGATAGCATTATCCATCACACCGGAATACTCTTTCCACCAGGCGCCCATATGTTGATGCGAGTCCAAGAGACCACTTGGGCTCCCACCGCCACCGGGTCCATTCGGCAGGGGTCCACCGCCTGGCTGAAACGGTGTCCCCCCACCCGCTCCGCCACCAAACCTCCCCATTCGTCCCTTGAGGATCAAATATCGCGAAGCCCCATCCATTCCAATCCGACCAAATTCGAGGCCATAGGCAATCGCCTCGTCCGTTTGCGTGGGGTTGGTAATATCGGTGCCTTTGGCCGCGAACGCCATTTGGGTAATCGTCAGATTCGCCCCACTATCATGATGAAACTACACGCGATTGAAGTCATGAAAATCGGCTCCCTTGTTACCGGACGAACTCAGCACATTCCCGCTGCCGTCGAGGGTGTCGTTGACCGCAAATCCATGCGCTGCATATTCATGCTTCGATAGCTCCCTGGTATTTGCAATCACGCTCGCGCCGTCAGGCGACTATGTATACTCCACCACCTGGAAGTGTTCTTGCCCTTGCGCATCGGTGCGATATTGCCCAACCTTTCCTGTTTGCACATCCGTGACTTCGGACGCAATCAACTGGCCAGATTGAGGACTATAGTAGAACGTCCCTTGCAACTCTTTCGTCTGTCCGGGATGCATTGGATCAGGTACGGTGAAGACGCCTGATTTGCGCTCATTGTTAAAGTACTGCGAGTCCAATCCGCCTAACACCGAGTGATACAAGACCTCGCGTTGACCTCCATCATTCTTAATCGGACCAAGGACCTGCGTGTCTACCGCTCCGTTTTTCGCAGCCACGACTTTTACCGTCTGATCGATAGAACCGCTCATAGCTCCGCTGTTGGGATCTTCCAGCGACCTGGCAATCCCCCACACCTCATTGCCTTCCCCGTCCTTCATAAAGGTGGAATAGGTATTGTCGGTCACGTTGGTAATCGTTCCGCCCAGTAACTTGCGCTCGCCCGTCTCACTGCCGGTCGGACCGTAGTAGAGATTCGCGTATACATCCATATCACGATGCCCGTCATTGATCCTGCGCCAACCTGACTCCTTATCGATCGACTGTACCTCGCTGTTGTACCCGCGCAGGGACTGTTCGAACTCGACAGTCATCTGGCGCGATCCTCTCATCTGCTCGCTATACACACGCACCCCATCCAACTCCACCGACGAGCTTTTGAACGCACGCCCTTGCGCGTCCACAGAAACACCGTCAAAGGTGCTTACGGAGTGTGTACCCCCCGGAGCCATCATGGTTTCTTCAACCCCATACTGCAGACCCGACACACCAGATCCTTTTTCGACAATGTCTCTGGTTTGAGACCCAGAGGTTCCTTTAAACGCAACAAGGTCGCCATTATCAATAAGGCCTGTTACATCACGGGCCGGTGCTCCGGGTTGCTGAGCATACCCATGAAACATCTCGATTTGATGGCCGTCTTGTCCCATCGTATTCAATTGGGTGAACTGACCTGACAAATGCGTGCCATCCACCAAATTACGTTCCCCGGAAATACTCTTGGTACCTCCCTCCCGCCCATCAAAGAAGCTTACCTGGCCGTCATATAGCAGAGCATTAGCTTGAAACGCCGGTGACCCTGGCTTGCTATTGTCGATCGCCGAGCCGTAGAAGGCTGTCGGCACTCCCGGTTGATTAGCTTCCCCATGGCTCAATGCCGTGAACGTGCCGCTCAGGGTATACGAGCCGACCGTCTGGGTGTCGTGAGCGACGCCGCTCGTGCCTGACTCGAAGTGTTCCGTGGCTTCCACCAGGAACTGCCGCCCTGATGCATCGGTGCCCAATGTCCCCGTCACCGTGTGCGCGTGCCCACCCTCATCACTGGTCAGACTGTAACTGGAGTAGATGTCTCGCGGATGGGCCGGGTCCGAGCGATCGACTGACCCAAAGGCCCTGACATATCCCTCCATCGGCCGAGTCACGCCATCCTTCCCCAAGACCATCTGTTGCGCTTGCCCGGTCTCGACGAAATAATTGGAGCCGTCAGGGGAAACGAACGATTCCCTGTGGACCCCGGCTTCCGTATCCCTGTTGTCAAACCCTCGGACTGCCCCGCCCTCGGTCGCCAGAAAATGAAACTGTCCATCCCGTTCCACCAACCGACCGGTATACGATTGCTTCGAGCCCATCGTGCTCTGAAATATCGACTGCGTGATGGTGTCTGCCCGTTCTCCTGGCCCACGCTCCCCCATCATCTGGACAAATCCGGCATCGGGACGTGTCTCGCCCGCGACTTCCAGAAACAACGGGACGTTTCCAGACCGTGAAAAACTCTGACTTCCATCTTCGGCAATCGTACGCGTCTCGGACAAGCCTTTCCGAACTGATTGTTCCGTACGCGCCACGAGGTCTCCGGTGTCCTGATTCTCCTGTACCAGCACGCTCTTTCTGGCGCCGTCCTCACCCATCATATCGAAACGATGCTCCACCATCGACCCGAACACCGAGGTTTGTGCATCGACCGGCTTCCCGGACTGAGGATCGGTCATCTTGTGACGGGATACCCCACTCAGGAGGTGCCCCTTCGAATCCATGGCATACTGCCCTTCTGGGCCTTTGTAGTTTTGAATGCCATTTGCGCCGATACTGGTAATGCCGCCCTGGGAGTCGTGGATCTCACTCGTCCCAGACTGACTATCCACACGGAACCCGCCCTGGCCGGCCGGCACGGTCATCTGCGGCTCGACGTCATGACCGATCATCTCCCCGAACTGAGCGCCGCGTTGTTCGTGTCGATAGGACGGCCCTTCCTCCAAATTGGCACCGAGCCCACGAGAGAACTGCCCGCCCACTTGCCCAGCAACAGTTTCCGCCGTTCGCGATCCCGCCAGGATCGATCCCAACACCTGGCTGCCGCCCCACATCAGTCCAAACCCGATCGCCGGCACGAGCCACACATAATCGGCGGCCGTGGAGTTCAGCATGGCGACATGTTCGTTGATTCGGTCCAACGTCGCATAGTTGACGGACTGCCCCACTCCGTTTGAACTCAAGATCGCGCCCAGCCGGCTCCGCGCTTCCCAGAACATGACGAAATTCAGTACTGCATACAGAGGCGACCAGGTCTGCAGCCACATGAACAGCCGCCAGTAGGTGCCCATCAGCCGGGACATGCCGGGCGAAATGGCGAGCACCAGAAGGAACGGGGTCATGATGTACACCACCCCTTCCACAATGGTCCGTAATAACGGCACGACCTTCTGCGCGACATAGGATTTCGAATAGGTTTGGAATTTCAAGTCCTTCTGGATCGCCTGCTGCTGCAACAGCACGGTGTCCGCGGTCGCAGCGCGACGTTTGGCATCGGCGGATTCGGCGTTTTTCCACGCATGAATGAGCAGCACATTGTTGATCATGTCTCGGGCCGATTGCCCGACGGACAACAAGAGATTCGCTCGGATGTCCTCGGTGAGCCCTTCCTCATCGCCGGTGGCCGGATCGAGCTGCAACTGCGTCCGCAAATGCCGCATCGCCCCTTCGTAGTCAGGCTGGCCGCTGGTGTATCCTGGGAGAATAAGCGAACTATAGAAATCCGGACAGACCCGCGGCGCCGCCTCCAATGTACCACCCGTATACCCGAGCGCCGTGAGTGCATTGTTCATGGCTCCGACTTCATTGAGCAGATTCGGAGAATTTCTCAGCGTGCCGAGGTTCTTCTGTAGCAGCCCCACCTCCCGAAACACGCACATCATAAAATAGGTATCCGTATTGCGAGCCAGATCCGAGTCTTGCAGTCTCGCATTCAGAACCATCTGCAGATCGAATAACGGGCGATTGAACGATATTTGTCCCTGGGTATATTGGACGGGCATCGGAAAGGACGCTTCGACGAGCTGGGTGGTGTAATACCCCACTTGCCCCGAGATGTATGCCGGCAACGCGATCGCCAGCGGGACATTGTTGACGATTTGATCGGGAACATCGGGGTTGACTTGGTCTTCTACGGACACATCCACCGTGATTCGAACGCTGACAAAGAGAATGAAAAAGGCCCCAACGACCAGCGGGACCAAGAACCGCCGATTGAACACAAAATAAACGAGTCCGAACATCGCAAAGACCAGGAGCGCGAGCTCCATGAGACTTTCGAATCGTCCGGTGGTCATCATGATCCGGATGCCCAGCAGAATCTGGGTCAACACATCGCCATTGCCGAAGGTATATATCGTCCACATGGTCCGCTATCCTCTCCCCTCACATCGCAATCGGGCTTCCTCCGACGACTACCGCAGCGATCGCATTTCGCCCTGCGTCTTTGTCAACTGCATGAGCTGGTTGATGGTATTCACCATGCGTTGCCGCTTTGCGAGACTGTCACTGGCCCCCCTCAGAACTTGATGCAGCCGCCCCTGAAAATCTTGCAGATTGCCCGGCCATTCTGGTTTGACCTTTTGGATATAGCTGACGTTCCGGGATGTTTCGGTGGCCGCCCATTTCACCCATTGATATCCCATGTCTGCAGCCACCACTTCTGATGACAAGCGCGCAATCTGATTGCCGACATCCCGTGGCCGCCCATAATCAGCGAGCATGGTCAGAATCGGGACCGGGGTCATGTTGATGATTTGTTGATCCGCCGCACTGATTGCAGAGCCCGAGTAGAGGTCTTCGATGAGGTTGCTCATCGACGCATACACACGACTTTCGAATCCTTCGATATCGGTCGCATCCGTAATCGTGGGGTTCAAACATTCGGAATCGCCCCCGCAATTAAATATTTTGATCACGTCGCCCAAATGGCTGTCGACCAGCTGTTCGAACGTCATCGTCGGATCGCGGGTTTGAACATCGCCGTCGTTCCCGACAATGACGGTACCTGTGACCGACATCACCATGACAATGAGATTCTGATCCAGGCCGGCCTGCGTCAGAACATCCCACACCAGATTGCCCGTCACATCGTATTCCGTGCCCTTCAGAGCTGAGGCCGCATCCGCATTCGACTGGTTCTTGACCGCATCCCGATCTTCAAACACGTCTCCGATGGCGCCCCCCGCCTCCTTCATCTTCTGCCAGGCATCGCCGAACCGACTCGCAAGCTTCTGTTTCGAGGCTTCGTTCCCGGCCAGCGCCTTACCCAATTCAATCCCCGTCTGACAGGGTTGGATCCGACCCGCGGCGTTGAGTGCTCTGGCAGCGGCTTCGATCTTATTGAGCACGTCCGCGCAGTCTTCACAAATGGCTTTCATCGCCAGCTGAAAGGCGTACCCCAAGACAGCCCCGGTCCCGATTTGCTGCAGCAACTGGACGTACCGATCCAGCTTGCCGTAGGAAAAGGAGCCCAGATACACATCGATGCCTTGGCAGCCCACACTCAATCGCGGAGGGGCAATCGACCACAGCCGCATCGGGTCTTGCCACAAACGGACCGAGACCCCACCGCCGCTAAAGTAGCCTCGTCTTTGGCTCTCGTAAGCCCCGGGAGGACTCGTGATCCCGACACCCCACGAGCTGAACATGTTCGTGAGGGCATCATTCATCGATTGCGCCTGCACCAGGGGAGGCCAGACCAGTACCGCCCACATACACAGTCCCACCAGAATCCGGTTGCTTCGCATCGTGTGTCCTCTATCCCTGAGACCGTCGCTCGCCCAACAATCCTCGGTTCCGCAACAAGACCAGCAATCGCTCCCGCAGATCCGCATTCGTCATGAGCCCGGCCCCGAGTGGCTTTAAGAAGTTCTCCTCGGGAATCGCGAGATAAATCATGGGCACCATATGCACGCCCACGTTTTCCGCCATGCCATTGTTGATGGCGGGCTGCGGATACTCCGGCAATCCCACCCCATCCAGCGACACAGGTTTCACCGTCAGTCCGTAGGTATCGGCGAAGACCTTCAATACCTTGGACTGTTCCTGGCAAAACGGACAGGTAGAGGTGAAGAAGAAGAACAGTCCGACCCGGTCGGCTGTGCCTGCCAGAAGCTGTTCTTCGGTGTTCCGCTTGATCTCAGCTTCGACGCTATGCCCATAGGTGGACGTGGGATGTTGCGATGCATAGTCCAGTTTAGGGTCCGTGTACATGGCGATCTGCCAGGCATCGGTGAAGCGTTGCGAGCGGTCATACGCTTCCTTTTGGACCTTGATGTAGCTCGATACATTCTCAACCGACGGGTCATCCAACGCCCGCTCCTTCTTGGCCGACACCAGTTCCCGCAACACCGTCACCGGGAGGGCATTTAGCTTGACGCCATCGATCGCAAGCCCCTTGAACCACGTCCGGTATTTCGACGGCTCCAGCCAAGCCTCAGGGGGTAAGCCGTCAATCGTGACGGATACAGGACTCTCTTCCGCGTCCTCCTCAGCCTCGGCTGGAGGGTCCTGATAAAAGAACCATCCCTGCCTAGGATGATCGATAAACGTCTTAGAGCCGGGAGAATCGGCGGCCCGCGCAACACCGGTCGGCACCCCCATCGAGCAGACGCTCACAGAGCACCACGCTAGAGCAAGCAACAGTTTTGTCGTTTCCATAGCAGCCACACAAAGTCCTCGCCAACGGCCGGCACGATTTTGCCGAGCCCCCACATCATGAGTGTCCGTCCCAGAGGTTGACAGCACGGCGGAGGAATTCCGGTGTTCGGAATAGGCCAGAGCAATTGAAACTTGTACTGGCTTTTCACAATGAGAGCTGTCGGGACGTCGTCACACAGTAACGGGCCATTGGCGGAAGTCCAAAACTCTGTCCCCGCACGGGCCAGTTTGGCTAATAGCCGTGTCATCGACAGTGCAGCCGGCTTGAGATCTCCATCCGCTCCCGAGACATGCCCGGTCGGCGGATACATGAATCCAAAGCTCCCGGCACACCAGAACAGCGGATCAATCGGGAAGCCAACCGCTGCGGCCACCGAATCGGCGGCACAGGCTGCCAACGACACCGGATTGGCCAGGACCAGAGCCTCTGGGAAGAGAATGAGCGAAATCAGATCATCGTCCCACAAGGGATCAATCTCGGAGGCATAGGCCAAATCGATTTCGTCCGCGATCCCGGTAGGATTCAGACATGCGATGTCCAATCCGATTCCGACGATGGCCCACAGGGGAAAGATGAAATAATGCACATGGAAAAAGGCGTAGTTGAGTTCGGAGTCCATCTGCGTCGTAGCCATGCCGCGCC
>JACOEF010000040.1 GCA_024998705.1 Nitrospira sp. | reverse complement strand
TTTGTCATTCGCGTTCGGGCCAAATCGAATCGGGCGATAGGCACTGGCGCGATAATCAGGGTGATATTTATGAATGAGTTGGTCGCGATCAGCCGGAGCAAACTTTGGGATGGTCTGCTTGCGGCGAGCATCCCGAGTCTGGTGGACAATTTGTTGAAGCGCGTGAATATCCATGGTTTTACTTTCAGCACGGAGCACAGTCTCTCGGCAGCTCCCTAAGACCGGCTGTCGGCACAATGCATTACTTTACGGTTGCACAGTGATCGGCGAGTTCCTGTTCGTTCATGGCAAGGACTTTGCGCCACTCTTCGTTGAAGCGGCCGTCCTGAATTTCCTTGATGCGCGTATCGAGCCCCTGGGGCCGCTCCGTGAAGTGTGCGCCTTGCGCACGGCTGACATACAGGGCGACCAGATTAGGAGCGATATCAGCGATACAAACCGGGGTGCACATCCCGCACATGACGCAATCCATGAACATTTCGGATACGCTCTTGAAGTCGCCGAATACGGCTTTCCAGACCCCTTCTCGCACATCGATTTTCTGGGGGCAGGCTTCCGTACAGGCATTGCAATTCCGACACAGCGGTGCCTCCGGATACAAATTAAAGAGGTCTTGCTTGGGATCTTTGAGCGACTGAATGTCGTACAGCGCCTTGCGGGCTGGAAACGGCGGCATGATCGTGAAAGACATACCGTCTTCGACGGCCATCTGGCAGGCCAGGCAGGTTCGAACCTTGGGATCATCCTTCGTTCGGTAGTAGGTCGCACAGGCGCCGCAAAATCCACCGAGACAGCCGGCCCCTCGCACGACCTCCTGCCCCGTATGCCACAGCGCCTTGATCACGGTGATACCTTCCGGCACTTCATACTTCTTGCCGGAGATTTCGATCGTCACCATCTTATGGCGCAACACTTCCGGCTGATCAATTACATTGGTGTCTTCTTGTGCCATGATGTCCTAACTCTGCAATAAGTACTCGGCCGTCAGCGCTCAGCCTTAGGATTTTCCGTCTGGCCGACCGCTGCCGGCTGATGCCTGATGGCTCTTCTACGCAATAGCATCGATGATCGCGTTCAAGGTTGCGCTTGGGCGCATTGCCTTCGATGCCTTCGCATCATCAGGATGGTAGTACCCGCCGGTATCAACCGGCTTGCCTTGTGCCGCGATCAACTCGCCGGAGATTGTGGCCTCGTTGTCCGCCATCTCCTTGGCAACCTTCACGAAGCGCGCCGCCAGATTCTTATCCTGCGTCTGCTGTGCCAATGCCTGCGCCCAATACAGGGCCAGATAGAAATGGCTGCCGCGATTGTCGATTTCACCGACTTTGCGGGCTGGGGACTTGTTGCTCTCAAGGAACTTGGCATTGGCTTGATCGAGGGTATCAGCCAGCATTTTCGCAGCAGGATTGTTGGCCACTTTGGCCAAATGCTCCAATGACGCGGCCAATGCCAGGAATTCTCCGAGTGAATCCCAGCGCAGATAGCCTTCTTCCTGGAACTGCTGCACGTGCTTGGGAGCGGATCCACCCGCACCAGTCTCGAAGAGACCGCCACCGTTCAACAACGGCACAATCGACAACATCTTGGCACTGGTTCCGATTTCGAGAATCGGGAACAGGTCCGTCAGATAGTCCCGCAAGACGTTTCCCGTGACAGAGATCGTGTCCTTACCTTCCTTGATCCGCTCCAGTGAGAGACGGGTCGCATCGGCAGGGGTCAGGATCCGGATATCGAGCCCGGTTGTATCGTGCTCCTTCAGATACTGATTCACCTTCGCGATCAACTGCGCATCGTGCGCGCGGGCCTTATCCAGCCAGAAAATAGCCGGGACTCCGGTTGCTCGTGCACGGGTCACTGCCAGTTTGACCCAATCGCGGATCGGGGCATCCTTCACCTGACACATACGCCAGATGTCGCCCTCTTCAACCTTGTGCTCCAGCAGGGATTTCCCGGAAGCATCGACGACGCGAATCGTGCCGTTTCCGGGCGCCTTGAAGGTCTTGTCGTGTGAGCCGTACTCTTCCGCCGCCTGCGCCATCAGACCGACGTTGGGTACGCTGCCCATCGTTTTCGGATCGAGTGCGCCGTGTTTCTTGCAGAAATCAATGACCTCGCGGTAGACCGGTGCATAGCTGGCATCGGGGATCACGCACTTCGTATCCGCCAGCTTCCCGTCCGGCCCCCACATCTTTCCGCTGTCGCGAATGACCGGCGGCATGGAGGCATCGATGATGATGTCGCTCGGCACATGAAGGTTGGTGATACCCTTGTCGGAATTCACCATCGCCATCGGAGGCCGCTGCTTGTACACAGCCTGGATGTCGGCTTCGATCGCCTTGCGCTGATCTTCCGGCAAAGCTTTGATCTTTGCGTAGAGGTCGCCGATGCCGTTGTCCGGATCCACGCCCAGTTTCTTCAGCGTCTCACCATGCTTCGCAAACACATCTTTGTAGAAGACCGTCACGGCATGACCGAAGATCTTGGGATCCGAGACCTTCATCATGGTGGCTTTCATGTGCAGCGAGAACAAGACACCCTGCTTGGCCGCATCCTGGATCTGCTCTTCGAGGAACGTACGCAAGGCCTTGACGCTCATGAAGGTGGCATCAATCACTTCCCCTGCCTGCAGGGCCACTTTCGGCTTGAGGACCGTAGTCTTACCGTCCTGCCCGACGAACTCGATCCGCGCATCGGTCGCTGCGGTCGTGGTCACCGACTTTTCGTTGGAGAAAAAATCGCCGCCCTTCATATGGCTGACATGTGACTTGGAATCCGGACTCCAAGCACCCATCTTATGCGGATGCTTTCTGGTGTGGGCCTTCACGGAGAGAGGCGCTCGGCGGTCGGAGTTGCCCTCGCGCAACACAGGATTGACAGCACTGCCTTTGACTTTGTCGTACCGCCCCTTGATGTCCTTTTCCTTGTCGTCCTTCGGATTTTCCGGATACTCAGGCAGCTTGTAGCCCTGGCTCTGCAATTCCTTGATGGCCGCCTGCATCTGGGGCAGCGAGGCACTGATATTCGGAAGCTTGATGATATTGGCTTCCGGCCTCTTGGCCAGTTCGCCTAATTCCGACAGCGCGTCCGGCTGCTTCTGTTGCGGCGTCAAGTACTCCGGGAACACCGCGAGGATGCGTCCGGCCAACGAAATATCGCGTAATTCCACCGACACACCGGCCGCCTTACTGAAAGCATTGATGATCGGCAAGAGCGAATAGGTCGCAAACATCGGGGCTCCATCAGTCTTGGTATATATGATCTTGTCAGCCTTCGTACTCATGATTCTCCCTCTTGTCACCAATGAGTTAGTTGAGCGCGTTCAACGCCGAGCCCGCCTTAAACCACGCGATCTGCTGCTCAGTAATGCTGTGGTTCGTCTGGATGGTAAGCGCCGTCCCATCCGCCTTATGAATAATGACCTGCACCGGCTTGCCGGGAGCCAGATTGTTAAGCCCCGTCACGCTAATGCGGTCTTGCTGCTCGATCTTGTCGTAGTCCCTTGGATCTGCGAAGGTCAAAGCTAAGATGCCCTGCTTCTTCAGATTGGTTTCATGAATTCGAGCAAAACTCTTCGTGATCACCACTCGAACATTCAAGAAGCGGGGTGACATCGCCGCATGCTCACGGCTGCTCCCCTCACCATAGTTCTCATCCCCCACAACGACCGACCCAATGCCTTTGGCTTTGTAGGCTCGCGCGATCTGCGCAATGGTGAGGTTTCCTTCACCCGTGAGTACATTGGTTCCCTTGCCTGGTTCTGAGGTGAACGCACTATTGGCGCCCAGAAACATGTTGTCGCTGATCTTGTCGAGATGGCCCCGGAACTTGAGCCATGGCCCGGCAGGCGAGATATGATCGGTGGTAGTCTTTCCCTTTGTTTTGATCAACAACGGCAACTTGTCGCAATCTTTTCCATCCCATCGTGGGAATGGCTGCAACAATTGCAACCGCTCGCTCGTGGGAGGAATATCCACCGTCAAGCCTTCACCATTGTCCGCCGGGGCCACAAAGCCTTCCTCACCTTTCGCAAAACCTTTGGCGGGTAGCTCTTCCCCCTGCGGTGGCTGAAACTTAAACTCTTTTCCATCCGCGCCCTTGATGGTTTGATTCACGGGATCAAATCCCAAATCACCGGTAATGGCGTACGCCGTCACAACTTCAGGGCTCGCCAAGAACGAGAGCGTTTCGCTGATTCCATCGTTGCGACCAGGAAAGTTCCGATTGAAGGAACTGACGATTGAATCGGCCTTCCCCTTCACCCCGTCGGCCCGCTTCCACTGCCCAATGCAGGGCCCGCAAGAATTTGACAACACGGTACCGCCGAGCTGC
>JACOEF010000997.1 GCA_024998705.1 Nitrospira sp. | reverse complement strand
CGGAGGAAGAGCCTCGCCGCCCGCGAAGCTCAACCGGTCGCGACCCGCTAGTCCGGCAAACGCTCGCTCTGTTCTCTGTGTGATGTGGTGGTGTGACGACCCTGGAATTTCGGCCACCTCCTCAGCCCGCGTGAACCGAGTCTTGGTGTCGCCCGATTATAGCGAGCCTCTTCCCACGCGTCAAAGCGCGCGCCCTCCTCTTCGACGTCTGCAGCGCTCCCCGCCCCGCGGCGGGGAGAAGACCTTTTCGACGCCCTCATCGCTCTCTTCACCACTCGTCACCTTGACCCCTTCAAAAACGCTGTGTTAGAGTTTCCTACTTCTTAGCCAGAGACGAGTGGTTCTCACCCGAATACGATCATGCGCGTCATCGCAGGGCTTCATCGGGGCCGACGGTTGCTTGGTCCCAGAGGGCAGGCGATTCGACCGACGTCCGACCGAGTGAAAGAGGCCCTCTTTTCGATCCTTGGCGAACGGACCACGGGAGCTCGTGTGCTCGACCTCTATGCCGGTACCGGCTCGATCGGAATTGAAGCGCTGAGCCGCGGCGCGGCACATGTGACCTTTGTGGAAACTGATCGTCAGGCCCTGCGCCTGGTCAACTCGCATCTTGAGCAATGCGGCTTGCAACACTCCGCCAATGTCTGCGCCTGCCAGGTCAGCCAGTTTTTCCGGCGGGCAACCCAGTGGTCAGGCCCATACGACATTGTGTTTTGCGATCCGCCCTATCAATTGACCCCGGAAGTCATCGCAATGGCGCAGCAATGGGACGCCGGATGGCTGGCCGACGACGCCGTGATGATCCTTGAGCACGGAAAGAACGCGGAGATTCCCCAGACCTTGGGGCCGCTCTCTCAGGTCAAACGGTACGACTACGGTGATACCGCGCTCACACGATTTCACGTCACACCGAAAGCATCCCAATCCCAATGAAGACCGCCGTCTATCCCGGCACATTTGACCCGATCACGCACGGACACAGCGACATCATCCGGCGCGGGTTTCGGATGTTCGAAAAGGTGATTGTGGCGATCGCGCCCAACCCTGGCAAACACCCGTTCTTCACGGTGAAGGAACGACTGGAGATGGTGGGACTGGTGACCAAAGCTATGCCGAACCTCGAAGTAAAGACCTTCGAAGGGCTGCTGGTGGACTTGGTGCGGGAATGCGGAGCCCATGCTATTCTGCGCGGCCTACGGGCGATTTCGGATTTCGAACATGAGTTTCAGATGGCCCTCATCAAT
>JACOEF010000099.1 GCA_024998705.1 Nitrospira sp. | reverse complement strand
CGACTGCAGGTTCTGGTGGACATGGGCGTGTTGTCGTGGGACCATCCGGCCACAAAAGACCTTCGCGAGTTGTTTCAACGGGTGTCGGTGTCTGCCGCCTGAGTCCATGAGTCGCCTCGACAGACGGGTTCGCCTCGCGGTCGCCCTCCTGCTATTGGGGTGCCTGGTTCCCGCCATTACGCGGGCGGACGAAGCGTCCGGCATCCGGCCGTTACGCAAGGAGATGGCGGCTGCTCTGGCGGCCTTTCCCGCTCACACGCATCGTCTCCTCGATCCTCAATCGATTGAACAGTTTCTTGTGGAGCTGGAAGGCGCACCGCCTGATTGGGCCACGGTCTATGGGCAGGGGCACGATGATCCGGGCCACGATGAGCGACTGTTCGCGTTGAACCGCGAGCGCGATGCCAAGCGTGAAGGGAAGGCGCCGTTACAATGGCTGATTGCGTTTGTCTGGCTTGGCGAATTGTCCGGGTTCGATGAACAGGAGGGCGGATTTCATGTCGTGCTAGGGCCGAAGTTCAACCAGACCGGATGGGGCGAGGTGCGGTTCAAGTATGAGGATCTG
Source organism: Nitrospira sp. (assembly GCA_024998705.1). Classification (GTDB taxonomy): domain Bacteria; phylum Nitrospirota; class Nitrospiria; order Nitrospirales; family Nitrospiraceae; genus Nitrospira_A. The sequence continues at coordinate 5,665 of JACOEF010000099.1, read as the reverse complement.
CCGTCGCCGCTCATCGCGTTGGCCGGCGAGGATACGGCCGGTCTCAAGGTGCAAGCCCGGCAGGGGAGGCCTGTTCCCGTTTCGGTGCTGATGCTCGGTCGGCTGATTCCGGAGGAGTCGTTGATCTACGATTTTTCTCACGAAGTAGAAGGGCAGGGGATGATCATGCCGGTGGTGCGCGGTGAGGCGGTGGAGTTTGTGTCGGAGGTCGAAGAGAAAAGGCGTCCGTGACGGGGACGTCGTTATTTCAGGTGAGGATAGGCCTTATGCAAACAGGTCTCGCAGACGGCCTCGGTGACTTTGGTACGGGCCTGCCGGCGTAGGTAGTCTTCCACGCGTTGCCAATAGGAGCCGTCGCTCTTCACACGTTTGCACTTGGCGCAGATGTGGATCGTCCCATGGAGCGTGGTGATCTGCTCGAACGCATGGTCGAGTTCTTTGGTCCGCTCCAGGAGTTCCTGCTCGCGAAGTTTTCTGGCATCGATTTCCTGTTTCAAGCTGAGCGCATTGGCCGACCGGGCGATGAGCTCAGCCGGGATGACCGGCTTGCGAATATAGTCTGTGGCGCCGGCTGTATAGGCGGCCTGAATATCCTTCGCTTCCGTATGCGCCGTAATGACGATGATAGGAAGCCCCTGTAACGGTTCCTCCATTCAGATGCGCTGACAAGCCTCCAGTCCATCGATCTCCGGCATTTCGAGGTCCATCAACACTAAGTCGATTCCGCTGGTCTGTTTTCCGCGTTTCCCGACCCCGAGGAGTTGCAGCCCCTCCTGCGCCGTGCCGACCGGGAGGAGCGGGCCGAATCCCGCACTGTGGAGAATGCTGTAGAGCAGGTCCCGCTCTTCCTGGAAGTCGTCGATGATCAGAATGCTCATGTTCCCTCTGTTCTTCCGAAGGGGCTCCTGAAATTGCTTCAGGCGGCTTGATCGACTCCGGCGAGGATCGCCGCCAGTCCGTCGATTTCCTGGCGAATCGCCTGATGATCCCTGGATCGAGCCGCCTGTTCCAGTCGTTGTCCGAGTGCCCCGATGTCGGGAAACCCGAATGAGCCTGCGAGGCCTCTCATGCGATGTCCAGTGGTGCGAATCGCCTCATAGTCTTCCTGAGCCAGGGCGGTCTGCATCATGGTGAGATCCTTGCGGCGATTGGCGAGAAACGCCGGCCGGCGCCGCCGAATTTCGTCGTCGATGCGCTCTGCCACGTCGGAGGAGTTCTGAGCGTGCACTGCGGTGGTGTTGTACGTCGGAGCAGGCAGGCGGTATTTGCGCAAGGTGGTGAACAATTGTGCCTTGGTGATGGGTTTAGTCAGGAATTCCGTGCAGCCAGCCGCCAGGCTCTGTGCCTGCATGTCAGCAGCGCTGCTCGCGGTCAGTGCCACGATCGGGGTCGGGGGACGCCTCTGGGAGGCTTCCCACGCGCGTATCCTGCGGGTGGCGGTGAAGCCGTCCATCCCCGGCAGGTGCAGGTCGATGAGGACGATGTCGAATCGACCTGCCTGGAAAATCTCGACGGCTTGCTCGCCATTCGAGGCGAGCTCCAGGTCGTACGGCGTATTCCGGAGATAGAATCCCATCAGTGTGTGCGATTCTATTGAATCGTCGACCAATAAAATTCGGGCGTTCTGTGCTTGCGGCGCAGGCGGCAGGACCGGCTGCGCTGGTTGGGAGGCAGCCTCCGGTCCCTGGGAAAGTGTCGATCCGGGTACTGTGAAGTGACTCCTCTCACCCAGGCCGCAGCCGGCTGGTTGTCGCTCGAGCTGATAGGCGATGATCCAGAGACCAAGGAGACCGATCGCGCGGCTGGCCAGCGCGTTCGTCGCTTCGTCCGCTGGGAGTGGTGCGAGGCCTCCGGCCGCAATCAACAGCGACCATACTCCCACGGCAAATAGGAACATGTGTCGTGGATAGAGGCGCGAAACCGGAATGGGTAGCAATAAATACGGGAGCCAGGTAGCCAGCCTGAATTCAGATGTCAGCTCGATGAGGAAGATGAGGACTGTCAGCAGGATGAGGCTGCCGGTCGTTGTGAATCGGGGGGTGTGGAGTGTCATGGTGCGGTGCTCGAACGATCGGCGTCCGGCGACGCGATGATGCGTCGCGCCTATCTGCAGTATAACGGCCATTGCATAGGGCACCTAGGATCTCTTGAAATTTGAGCAGATAGAACAGGGGAGAAGCGGAGCCCTCGGCATGCGACATGGCTCGGCGACGGGAGAGGGCCCGATCAGTAGGCATCCCGGGCACAACGGAACCCGGTTCCCGACGGGCGGCTATCCATCGTTCCCCAGTCGCGGTCGGTCGTGCGTAGGCTGATTGCCGGTTTGAGCCAGGAGCCGCCCCGCATGGCCTTGATGGCCCCGCGTTCCGGACCCTGTGGATCGGTGAGCGGCGCCGTGCGGTAGTGGTTGGGGTTGTACCAGTCCTGCACCCATTCGGCAGCGTTACCCGCCATATCCAAGGCTCCATAGGGGCTGGCGCCGCCCGGAAAACTGCCCACCGGCAAGGTCAGGATTTCGCCCTTGAGGCCTTTTTCCTTCGAGATCACTGCGCCGACACCTTTGACCCAGAACGCGTCCCACTCCGTGCTATCGGCGAACTGCACCGTGTGACGGGCCCAGTAGCTCGCGCTGTTGCTGTGCTCGAAGGTCCATTCGTTGCCCCAGGGGTAGGTGCGCCCGTCTGTTCCCCGTGCCGCTTTTTCCCATTCCGCTTCAGTCGGCAAACGTTTGTTCGCCCAACGGCAGAAGGCCACGGCATCCAGCCAACTGACATTGACGACGGGATGTCGCTCGATGCCGGGCAGAGGGACGTTGCGCTCCCACAACGTCAATGCCGGCGCGGAGTTGGCAGGTGCCTGATGTCCGGTGGCCTGCACGAATTCTTGATAGGCGGCGTTGGTGACCTCGTATCGATCGAGCCAGAATGCACTGAGGTAGATGAGCCGTAACGGACGCTCATCCGGAAGCCCGCCGCTCTCCTCGGTCGCCCCCATCAGAAACTCACCGGCCGGAATGAGCACCATGTCGTCAACCAGAGGCGCCCCGAGAGCGAATGGCTGATAGCTGAGGGTCAGAAAGAGGCAGAATGTCAGAAGACGCACAGGAGCCAGTCTCATCCAGGTTAGGCTTTCTTCAGCTTGCAGGCTTTGGCGATGCGGTCGCGATAGGCCATCCATAAGGCGAGGCCTTTGGTGACGCAGGCCAGCACGGCGTTTTGTTGGCTTCGGGTCTCGGCGTAATTGACGACCATGGTATACGCATCCTGTCGCTGACCTGCCTCCACCTTTTGGTGGGCGCGAATCAAATCCATATGCTGCCGGCCGATTCCATGGTGACGAATCAGAGGATGGGCGTCGATATAGGCTTCAATCTCGGCCTCGGTTTTCGGCTTGGATGGGGCCTGGATCTCCTGCCGGTCCTTGATGCTGCCCTCGACAAACACGGCGAGGGCGGCTGCGCCTACCACCCAGTCGCGACTGGCCGTGACCTTCTCCAGCCATCCCCGATACCGCGCACTGGCCGGAAGGAGTTTCGCTCTGCGAAACGTCTCACCGTCGAAGCCTAGGCCGCGCATCATCTCATTGAAGAGTTCAGGATGGGAGCGGCCGAAAGAGAGTCCGCCGGTATCTTCCTCATAAATATTCTCCGCTAACATGCGCCGCACGTCGGGAGGCGGATTCTGCCCATGTACGCGGGCGAGCAGGACAGGGAAGTCGCGAACGTAGACCAGGAACTCCTGTTGATAATGGAGTTTTAGCTGAGTTTTTGAGATTCCCGGTCCCATGATGATCGGCCAGGCCCAGTGGTGTTTGCGGTCCATAATCGCCAACAGCCGCTCGAGAAATTTCGTACGGGTCAATCTCTTCTGTGTCATGCCTTGCCTTCCTTCTTTCTCACTGGCTACAATCAGCCACCGATCAGATGAAGCCTATCACGATTCAAGACTCCGACCAGATTCTCAACTTCCTCGCCGAGGTGGCCCTGCGTGGCAAGGGGTTTACCACCGACTGCCTGCTGGACTATGTCCTGGACGAAGGATTTACCGAACCGATCTATCTGAATGCCTCAGGTGAGGATCCGGATGCGTTCTACAAGGACCAGCCACAGGCCTGGGCGATCTACCAAGTCCGCGAGTGGAAACGCGTGCTGACCGTATCCGGGGGCGCCGGGAAGGAACGGCGCGTGCAGATCACTGAAACCCCGTAAATCGTTTCTAGTGGGCCGCCGGCGCCTGCCATCCGATGGATGCTTCTCGCCTCACGTGCATGTGATAGGGCCGACCAGATGAAAGGCGCAATACTCACTCGCTAGTCAGTGTATTGACCAACCGACAGAATTGCAACGAATCGCGCACTGTCAGCCGCTCGGCCTGCCGGTTCCAGACAAGCCTGATCGGAATGTGGCTTCGAACTGCGAATCGGGAGACCGACCTTCATGTCAAGACAGCACCCTGAGAGTTCCACGAAGCTGGTTACCTTGTGCGAATCAGGCGATGTCGGTGAGTTGGCGTTGATCAAGAGTCTGCTCGACGCCAATGGGATTGCCTACGCCGTGCAGCATGAACATGTCGGGGCGTTGTACCCCGGGGTGGCGCTGTTGGGGAGCCGGGTGATGGTGGAGGAGCGCGATAAGCAGCGAGCCGAGGTGTTGATCAGCCGCCTGGCCCTACAGATTCGCGATACGACTGAGGAAGCAGGCTAACCGCCCGATGGTGGCGGCGAGGGAGCGTACTCAGCTTGGCCTCGTCCCCTGATAAGTCCGGTGCTGGTAGGGCGTGTTCAAGAGCGCTGTCCGACAAGGCCGCAGGGAATGAAGGCCCGAGGCGTTACGATCGTTCCCGCACAATCCTTCCCGCCCAGCGCGAGCCTGCCGAGCCAGGGTTTTTTCCATGGGTGGACGTGAGAGGGGGGTGGTTGCGAGAACGACGCGGGTGGGTGTCTGCAACGCCTGCCTAGGGGTGCCCCTTTGGTTTGACCGGCTCAGGTGCAGTGGGGAGGGGGAGCCGCACATCTGATCCTGAAAAATGCCCGCCGATTAACGTGCCTTCCTCAAAATATAAGTAGCGGTGTTTCACGACCGCCGGACTTTCCCAGTCTTCGAAAATCCATTCTTCACGCCGCAATCCGTCGCTGGTGTGCGTCACATTCATCGTATTCGGGGATCCCCAGGACTCGAGGACCTGTTTACGGTCCATGCCGACCATCACGCGGTGGCTTTCAATGTGTTTCGAGAAGTCCGGATCCAGCCAGCCCGGCACGAAACGAAACGCGATCAGGGCGACCACGAATAACCCGAGGAACGTATGGATAATGATCCGGACCGGCCGCTGACGGATGAACGGCGTCGGTTCCACCGCCGGGGGGAGGGACGAAACGGGAGCTGCAGAGGTCGTCTGATCGGTCACAATGATCCTTCCGTCATCGAATGGGCAAGACGTGTCGTACTACTCCTGCATGCTAAACAATCGTTTTTCGGTCCGTCAAGGGAGGGGGAGGCATCTGGTGCCGGAATCATCCCTCCTGGCCTCTTTGGGGGGACCTGCTATGCTTGAAGGAGGTCTGTTGGAGGGCATACAGATGAGGCGATGGCTCTGCACGAGGGGGCGATGTCGGGATTGGGTGATGATGGTGGGCTTGTGCTTGCTGAGCCAGGGCGGGGGGATGG
>JACOEF010000996.1 GCA_024998705.1 Nitrospira sp. | reverse complement strand
GCCTCAAACTGAGTGATCCCAGGTATTACTTCAAAACACATGAGGGGCGGCTGATTATTCTTGATGAAATTCAGCGCTTGCCCGAGATTTTTACTACTCGGCGAGGTGTTATCGACCGCCGACGCCGTGCCGGGGAAAAATCCGCCCAGTTTCTGATTCTGGGTTCTGCATCGCTTGACCTGCTGCAGCAATCTTCGGAGTCCCTCGCCGGCAGGATTGCTTACAGAGAACTGGGTGGCATCACAGCCTGGGAGGGCGCACAAGATAAAAAACTGTCCGCAGATATGCTATGGGTG
>JACOEF010000170.1 GCA_024998705.1 Nitrospira sp. | reverse complement strand
GATTATCAGCAACTCGGAGGTTAGATCAGATGAGAGCCTATATGTTTTTTAGGATTGCCATGGTGGCCGGCAGCTTGATCGCTGGAGCCATCACCTCCGCTCAAGCGGTCGAGGAAGGTCAGCTGGTTAGGAAGGATGGGAAGTGGGAATACTATTCAGGCGAAGACCCAGGCCTCAAATACCTTTTCTTAAGAGGCATCATCACCCAGGAAGAATACGACAAGGGCCTCAAGGTCCTCGAAAAGCGCGACCAGATCGCGAAGCCGAATTACACCATCGACGTCAATAATGGACTGAACTTTCGCGTCGGCGACAAATTCTTCCTCAAGCTCCGACTGCTCACCCAGGTTCGATACAGCCACAGTGCCTACAATGAAGGATGGGGCACCGTCGGCGATTCGAGAAATCCCGAGATCCTCGGCGGCCAGGTCGAATACCGCGCCAGTAGGAGGCAAAGCGATTCCAACCAATTTAGCGTCCCGCGTGCTCGCCTCCAGTTCCTGGGCTACGCCTTCGATCCTGACTTCCGCTACAACATCTCCTGGGCTTTTGACCAGACAACCTCGAACCAGGAAGGCGGGAGCGGAAGGGCCGGACTGCTCGACGCCTAGATCTCCTCCTGGCATATCCCCTGGTTGACCATTCAGGCCGGTCAACAACGCGTCTGGTTCAATCGCGCGACCATCAGCTCGATGGCCACTTCAACTTTCGCCGACAACTTAATCGTGCAAAATGCCTTTGCCGCCAACCAGCAGAATAGCCGTGATATCGGCGTCAGCATTTCGAGCGACGAGGACCAGTACAAATTCAACTACGCATTCGGCGTCTGGGGAGGGGTCGGCGCGAATCTCGCCAGGGAGGGGACGTCCGTCAGTCAAAATGTGCTCCCCCAGACCGGAACACCCGGAGCACCGGGGGCAGCAACGACTCGAACGTATAACTATGACACGCGCTTCATGACCGGCGAGATGATGTATACCGCCCGATTGCTGTACAAGATCGCCGGCAATCCTGGATACGGCCAGGGAGACATTCTGAATTCGCGCACCCTTCAATCGGCCATCGCCTTCGGCTACGCCTATAACCCGGCGCAGAACTATCTCAGTTCGATCCGTTCCGACATTGTCGAGCGGGCCTACCGGCAGGCCGTCACTAAGGCATACAACGGCCGCTTGCTCGCCGGCGGAATCTGGGACTTCCAAACCTATGAAGTGGACTTCATCGCCAAGTATCAAGGCTGGTCGTTTCAGGCCGAAGGCTACTACCGGCACCGGAGACTGCGTAATGCCAACAGTGGCACCAGCCCCTTCGACCTCAACACCGTCCCATCAGCTCAATTCCTGGGCCCAGCCGTAAATCTTGGCCAGGCCTATGGATGGTACGCGCAGGTAGGCAAATACATCATTCCACGAAAGCTCGAAGTGGCCGTACGATATGGATTCATGGATCCCTCGACGCAGCAGGTCGATGATCTGGTGAAGGAGTTCGGCGCCGCGATCAATTACAGCTTCGACGGCACCTACAACAACCGGCTCGTCGTCGATTATTCCAACATCACCCTGGGGAGCGGCGGCCGCGCCCCGGACCGGTTCCCGTTCGAGAGCCAGCCGGGATTCGGACGAGACCTCATCGAGAACCGCATCAATGTCCAATATCAGTTCTTTTTTTAGACAACCTGACCCTGCGACCGTCACGGGAGGACGATCATGACACGACGCAACACATTCTTCGGCATCTGGTTAGTCTTCAGTATGCTGATCGGCATCACCGGAATGGTGCCGTCGGCGCAGGCCCAGCCGGAGACCTTAACCATTGCCGCCGCCAACAGTTTGAAAGACGCGCTCAGAAAAGTGCTGCCACGATTTGAGGCCGACCACCCTGGAATCAACGTGCGGGTGATCTACGGCCCTTCACAAAGCCTCCGCAAACAGATCGAAGAGGGCGCGCCGGTCGACATTTTCCTGCCGTCGCTCTTTGACGAAATCGATCAGCTCGAAACGAAAGGGCTGATCATTCAAGGCACCAAACGTGCCTTCGCCGGCACATCGCTGGTCCTGATCACTGGGGTCACGCTTCCCGCTCCAGTCGGGACGATTCATGATCTCGAAACCGTCCCTGTCCGGCGCATTGCGATCGGCGACCCCAAAACCTCGTCGGTGGGTAAAGTCGCCGCGCAGTTTTTGAAGTACAGCAAACTCGAACCCAAACTCAAGTCGCAATACGTCTTCGGTGAACACTCGCGCGCGGTCCTCGATCTCGTGGCCAAGGGCGAAGCCGAGGTCGGCGTCGTGTATCGCACCGATGCCTTCTCCAACGACAAGGTCCGCATACTGGATACGGCCCCGGTGGAATCCCACACGCCGGTCCGCTACGGCGTCGCCGCTGTATGGACGGCGCAAAACGTCTCCGGTGCAGGCGACTTCATTGAGTTTTTGCTCGCGCCCCAAACCCAGGCGCTATTTCAGGAATATGGATTCGATCGTGTCACGGGAGACGTTGGTTTCGTTCAGCGGCAGGAGGTGAAACAATGAACGGTATCCGAAGCACAGTACAGCATACGCATCATTTATCGAGACGGGTGTTACTCTCTCTGATCGGACTGACCTTGCTCGCCGGTTGCGCCAGCAGACCTGCGACGCCACCCAAGACCGTGTATCAATCGGGATTGAGTCAAGTGCGTGTGGAACAGGACCCTGAGTCGACAACTAACGCGCATCCCGCAGCACTGACGGCGACCGAGGTCGGGACTCTGCTTCGAGGAGTCCGCGCATGGGAGCGGCGAAACTTCCTGCATCGGTTGTTTGTCGGGGAAGCGGACCGCACCAGGGCATTCCGGAACGAGGAGATTACCGTGTTGGCGCCGCCGCTCGCCAAGGCACTGGCACAGGCCGGTCCCACCGAACGGGTGTACTTCCACCTGAGCCATGCCACGGACCAGGGAGACGAGGAAACGACGACCGGCTGGATCTCCATCAGAGGGCCCATTCTGCATCTCACCATCAGCGGGGTGCATGACCGGCACAGCCCCGGTCCGGACATCAGTAAATACGACCGGCAGCTGCCGAATATCCCGGAGGCCTCAGCCGCGCACGATGTGACATTCGAGCCGGAGGAATTTCTGGTCAAGGTGAGTTCAGGCGTACGTCTCTTCTCTCCTGATCAGCGAGAAGAACTGCAGATTCGGTATCGAGAAGCGTTGTCGTCCATGCCGGTGCAGCCCGGGCTGGAACGCGGGAACGAAAGAAGTTCGCAGCCCTAGGGCGATCTGCGAGAGAGAACGGAGATCCCATGTCGATCCTGGTTTTCGGCGGTGATTCGGTCAGTACCATCACGGAACTGGCTTACGCCGGCGGCCATGGATGCGTCGAACATTGGAGCGGACGCAAGACCATGGATTGAACGAGGTCGATTCCCAACGATACGGAGGCCGTGGTGCTGGTGCTGGATCGTGTCAACCATACGTTGGCGAGGAACGTTCGAACCGAAGCGACACGCCGCGGCCTTCCCGTCTTTTTCCAGAAACGGGGGCGTCAAGTCCGGGCGGCCGCCGACCGGCCGCTCGACTTGATGCACTGGCTCGACAGAAAAGAGTGAGCCGCGGCTTTTAAACGGATCACAGGAGTGGCTATTACCATGAACGTCAAGACCCTCCCCGGACTCACAATACTGCTATCATTGTGTGCAATCCTACCGGCGATCGCCCGCGCTGAGAGCAGAGAACTCTTGCTCGCAGCCTACAGCGTGCCGAAGGAGGCCTATGAAAAGCGAATCATTCCTGCCTTTGTCCGGCAGTGGAAACAGAAGACAGGAGAAACCATTCAGGTCCGAAGTTCATTCGCCGCGTCCGGTGCGCAAGCCCGTGCCGTCATCGGAGGGCTCGAGGCTGATATCGCGGCACTGTCGTTGGAAAGCGATCTGCAGCAGTTGGTGAAAGCCGGCCTCGTGACCCACGACTGGAAGCAAGGCGCTCAGAAGGGCATTGTCACAACCTCAGTCGTCGCGCTCGGTGTCCGTAAAGGGAATCCGAAAGCGATACAAGGATGGGAAGATTTGACGAAACCCGGCGTCGAAGTCCTCTACCCGAGCCCGAAAACTTCCGGAGGCGCAATGTGGGATGTCATCGCGATCTACGGAGCCGGCCTTCACCATGGGAAACAACAGGGTCTCGCCGGCCCCGCGGCGGATCAGCATGCCGTCGATCTCGTCGGGCGCGTGCAGCGACACGTCAAAGTCATGGACAAGAGCGGGCGCGAATCGGTGACGACGTTTGAGCGTGGCGTGGGTGATGTGATCGTCACCTATGAGAACGAATTACTTCCGCGGATCAAACTGGGCCGGCCTTACGAATTGATCTTTCCTGCCGAAACCGTCGTGGTCGAAAACCCCATTGCGGTCATCGACCGGAATGCCGACCGACACCATGTGCGGGATCTGGCCGATGCGTTCGTGTCCTTTCTCAACGGGGAAGAAGCCCAACTGGCCTTTGTGGAATTCGGCTTCCGGCCGACGAACGAGGCCGTCTCCAAAGCCTCTGCATCTGTCTTCGTCCATCCAGCGCAGGTATTTACGATCGCAGATCTCGGGGGATGGGACCGGGTCTTCGCCGCACTGTTCGGTCCGCAAGGAGCTTGGACAAAAGCCGTGGAGGAAACACGATAGCCGCGGATTGTCCACATATTCGGAACGCGTGGCGCACACATGCACCTGTATCAAAGCAGGCCACGCCTGTTCTTGCCTGTCTCAAAGGCAAGTCATTCGAACAGCGGTTCATCGGCGAACATAAACGGAAGACGATGCCGCCCGTGACCGTCCACTCAACATGGACCTGACTGGCACCCTACCAGTCACTGTGATACCGTAGGCCCTCACACGAGGCCTGCATGCGCTGGCTCCACGACCGCTCGATCGGACAGAAATTCTTCATCTCCTTCGGAGTCATCCTCAGCCTGTTGGCGTTGAGCCTCACAGCGCTCCTCGTGTACCTCAGTCGCATCAACAGCTACGTGGACCGCCACAAACGCATCACGGTTCCTGCCATCGTCACGGCGGCGGGCATGCAGCGCTCCGCCTATGAGATGAACCTCTCCTTGCACTTGTTTCTGGAACAGATTAATAAAGCCGACCCGACTGACACCCTTGCCCGGCTCAGCCGCCATGCAGAACAGATCCGCAACTCCCTCGACCTGTATCGTTCCACTCATGCAGCCCGTACCCATCCAATTCTCCTCGGCATGTTGACCCAGCATCAACGGTTGGATCTCGCCGACCAGGAAGATCGGGCTATCGCCGAGATCGATCGGATCCTGCAAGAACTGTCCCCCTTGTGGCAGTCCACGCTCGCCGGATCTCCACGCGCCGGCGTGCCCCCCTCGCCGGTTGCAAAGACCGACCACCTCATCGTGGAACTGATGAACAATCTCGACCAACTGGTCGATGCCCATCGCGACATTGATGTCGAAATGAAAGTGGAGGGAGATCTGCTGCTCCAACAAGCGCGGCTGATTGCGTTAGGCCTCGTCGCCGTGCTCGGACTGGTCATCACAGTCATCTATGTCTCCGTCAATCGGTAGATCGCCAAGCCACTCCAACGTCTGTCGGTCACGGCCGATCGTGTCGCCCATCACGATCTCACGGCGCAATTTGAATCCTGGCCCGGCCGCGACGAAGTCGGCACCTTAGCCGCCTCACTCTCGTCGATGGTCACCAGCCTCCGCGAGCAGACCGCCGCGACCGCCCGGAAGACCAAAGAGCTCGAGGCGTTTACCTATTCCGTCGCGCACGACCTCAAAGGTCCATTGCGGGAAATCGAGGGGTTCTCCTCCCTGCTGGAGAAACAATTCGCCGACGGAGGCGACGCGCAGACCCGGCACCAGATCGATGTGATCCGGCGTTCCGCGCTGCGCCTCACGCACATGATCGACGCCCTGCTCAAATACTCCCGGCTGGAGCAACAGGATCTGCCTCGTCAGCGCTTCAATGTGATGGAAATGATCACGACCCTCATCACTGACCGACTCACCGGACTCCAGGGGCCGAAACCCAAAATTCAAGTCGCCCTGCCGTTTGCCGATCTCTACGGAGAACCGGTGAGCATCCGTCAGGCGATCGCGAACCTGCTCGACAATGCGGCGAAGTTCTCCCGCCATGCCACGCCCCCGACCATCACCATCGGCGGCACCCAGATGGAACGCGAACGCGTCCTGTGGGTACAGGATAACGGGATCGGATTCGACCCGGCTCAATACGACAAGATCTTCGGGCTCTTCGAGCGGCTCCACAGCCCGCAGGAATACGAGGGCACGGGCGTGGGCCTCGCGATCGTAAAACTCGTCATGGACAAACATGAAGGCCGGGTCTGGGTGGAATCCGCTCCCGGAGCGGGCAGCACATTCTATCTGGCCTTTCCGGAGCGCGCCGAATCCGTCTTCGACCGGCCCTCCGCTCCACCTCATCCTCCTTCCGCATGACCTGATGACCATGGAACACATGCGCGCCCTCATTGTCGACGATGAAGAATTTGTCCGCTTTGTAGTGGAACGGGCACTCCGTGAAGAAGGCTGCGACACACAGACGGCGAGCGGCGGGCAGGAAGGCCTTGAACGGCTCCGTACGGCTTCCTTCGACTGCGTCATCACCGATCTCCGCATGCCCGGGATCGATGGCCGGGCGATTTTGCGCTGGGTGAAGGACCATCAACCGGACGTCGACGTGATCGTCTTGAGCGGCCATGGCGACGTCAAAGACGCGGTAGCGGCAATGAAAGACGGCGCATGGGACTTCCTCATCAAGGACACGCCATTCGACGGTACAGCCGTAAAGGCCGCGCTGGCAAAGCTCCGCACGGTGCGGGAGCTTCGCCGCGAGAATCTGGCCGCGCGCCACGGTGGGTATCGGCAGGACGACATCGTCGATGGAACCAGCCAGGCCTGGCAGACCGTGAGAACCCAGATCGCCCAGGTCGCGCCGTCGCAAGCCCCGGTACTCATCCAGGGAGAAACCGGGTCCGGCAAAGACGTGGTCGCGCGCCTGCTGCACGCGCACAGCCGGCGCGCCGCTGGCCCCTGTATCGCCGTCAATTGCGGAGCGGTGAGTCGAGAGTTGCTGGAGAGCGAATTATTCGGCTACGAGAAAGGCGCGTTCACCGGCGCCGCCCAGGCCAAGCCAGGACTGATCGCCGCCGCCGACGGCGGCTCATTGTTTCTGGACGAGATCGGCGAAATGCCGGGGCCGATGCAGGTCAGCCTGCTGCGCTTTCTCGACCGGAACGAATACCGCCCGGTCGGCAGCACGCGCACACTCCGAGCCGACGTCCGGATCATCTGCGCTACGAATCGGGACATCCAGGAACTTGTGTTGCAAGGCCGGTTTCGAG
>JACOEF010000995.1 GCA_024998705.1 Nitrospira sp. | reverse complement strand
TGTTCAACGGCATGACGGCGGTGCTCGGCAAAGTGGCGCTGGCCGAAGGGAAGGGCGAGGGGCCTCGCCGGCAGGAGGTTCCGGATGGGATGTCGGGGTTGAAGATCCTGTTAGCCGAAGATTTTGTCGACAACCGCCGCATGATGGAATTCTATTTTAAATCGACGCCGCATTGGGTTGAGACGGCCGCGAACGGCCAAGTGGCGGTGGAGATGTTTCAGCGAGGATCGTACGACTTGGTCCTCATGGATATTCAGATGCCCCTGTTGGATGGGTATGCGGCGACGAGGGCCATTCGGGCCTGGGAGCAGGCACAGGGGCGAAGTCCGGTGCCGATTCTCGCGCTGACTGCCAATGCCTTGCAGAGTGAAGTGCAGCGGAGTCTTGAGGCCGGGTGCACGGCGCATTTGACGAAACCCATTCGAAAAGCTCACTTGCTGGAAGCCATTCATCTGTATGTCCAAGCCACCACGTCGAGTGCGCCGACGCCGTCAGGGGCGCTCGCCGAACCTGTTGTGTTGCAGGTGAGCGGAGAGTTTGAGTCGCTCATGCCGGAGTTCCTGGAACATCGCCGGCAAGAACTCGCTCAGCTTAAGGCCGCGCTGGATCGGTTGGATTTCGAAACGATCCAGGACATCGGGCACGGGCTCAAGGGGGCCGGAGGCACCTATGGCCTCGACGCGATCAGTGCCTACGGGCGGGCGCTGGAAGCGGCGGCGATGCGGGGGAGCGTTTCCGGTATTCGCGAGGAGCTCGACGCACTCCGTCGTTTTCTGGAGCGGCTGCAGTTGGTCTATGTGTAGGGAGTAAGCCAGTCATGCGAGTCTTGCTGGTGGAAGATCATCTTGATATCCGCCGAGTGTTCGAGCAGGTCATTGAGGCGAGAGGGCATGACGTGACGGCCTGTGCGGACGGGGAGTCGGCGTGGGAGGCCTACAGCCGCCGACCGTATGAACTTGTGTTGCTCGATTGGGAGTTAGGGGGACGTGGGATGGACGGATTGCAGGTGTGCCGGACCATTCGAGCGAGCCCCAGCGGCGATCGCTGTGTCATTGTCATGATTACCGGGCACGACTCTCCGGAAGCATTGC
>JACOEF010000136.1 GCA_024998705.1 Nitrospira sp. | reverse complement strand
GGCCGCAACGAGGTCCACGGCGCGATGAATAATGAGCGCCACGTGTGTGGACGCCGGCGAGTTGGTGAGCCGGCCGTGTCTTGAGCCCGGAGGCGTACCCTCTGGGTACGTTGAGGGCGTGAACGATGCGAGCACGTCGCTGGCAGATCCTTTCAGCATCCGTTTAGTAACGCACTTTCAGGAGCAAATAAAATCCGAACGTCAGAAATACCAGATTAGCCATCCAGCCGGCCAGCATCGGGGAGAGGGCCCCGCCGCGTCCCAGCGCGATGGCCACGGAATGGGTCGACCAGTAGAAAAATCCCACCGCCATGGCTTGCCCGATACCCATCGCCATGCCGCTGCCGCGCACGCCGGTGCGGCGAAGGCTCAAGGCAATGCCGACGACCACCATAATAAAGGTCACGCAGGGGAAGGCGATCCGGCCGTAATAATCCGTCAGCAGGCGCGGGAGGATGGTGCCTCCCAGATGCAGCCGGTCGACATAGGCGCGAATTTCTTGCAGCGTCATCGTTTCCGAGTCCAATTCCAGCCAGGTGGTAAAGTCGTCCGGAATTTGCGCGAGCGGCAAGGGTTCCGTCTGAAAGCTGTTCACCGACACCGTGCCATCCTGCCGGAACGAACGTCGAATGCCGTCTTCCAGGACCCAGCCCTGTGGTGAATAGACCGCCCGCTGTGCCTCTGCGATCTGTTCCAGCTCGAACGTCGGGCTCAAGCGATAGAGGCGGATCTTTCGCAACACGGCTCCGCCCGGGTCGATGGTGTCGATGTTCATCAATGTTTGGCCGCCCAGGCTGACCCAGGGCTGTGCCGCTTTTAATGAGACCGGCACCGCGCGCTTTTCGATCTGAGTCGTTTTAATCTGTTCGGCCTTGGCGAGGGCGAGGGGAATGACGGTCGAACTGAAGGCAAACAGCACCAGGGCCAAGACGGTTCCCAGAAATAAGAACGGGGAAGTGATCCAATAGAGGCTGATGCCGCAGCTGCGCATCGCGGTGATTTCATGGCTGCGCGACAGCAGGCCGATCGTGAGCAACGTCGCCATCAGCACCGCCAGCGGCGCGATCTGATACGAAATGGCCGGCATCTTGAGGACAAAGTACGTCAGCACATCGAGAGCATGGGCGTCGTATCGCAGGAACCGGCGCACCTTCTCGAAGAAGTCGATGACGAGATAAATGGTCATCAACCCGGCAAAGCACATGCCGAAGATCTTCACGTATTCACGCAGCATATAGCGGAAGAGAATGCTCATCGTGTTACTGCCGGCTCACTCGATAGAACCAGAGAATAGTGACCAGGGTGAAGATCACGTTGGGTAACCAGGCGCCGGCGAACGGCGAGATCCAGAGGGTGGTGACCAAAAACTCGCAGGCCACATTGATGACATAGTAGGCGATGACCACCAGCACGCCGACTGCAAATCCGCCGATGCTGCCGGAACGTTTGGAGACGATGCCGACCGGCACCCCCAGGATACAGAACACCAGTGACGCTGCCGGGAAGGCCAGATCCTTATAATATTCCATCAAGCGCCGGAGCGCATTGGTATCCGTCCAGCCGGTACTCTCCAGCTTGGCGCGAATGACCTCTATCGGGGTGCGTTCTTCGGCACCATAGAGGCTCGCGCCCAGGCTCATCTTCAAGTCATACGAGGTAAATGAAATCTTCTGGTACTCCTCCGGGTTTTGGGGGCGACTGTGGATGACCCCATTCATCAGTCGAAGAGCGACCTGACTGCTGGCCGGATCGGTCATCACCTGGTACTGCTGCGCCACGATGATGCGGGGATCGGCCGGGTTCCGCTCATCGGCCACGAAGATGCCTCGATTGTCCTGCCCTTGCTGGGCGTCCGGTACGTAGATCGTCATCTTGGGAATGGCTTCATTAAACACGCCGCGATCGAGTTCCAGCACAAGTTCGTCGCGCAACAGGTTGAGCGCCACCTTCTTCATATTGACGTTGCTCCAGGGCTGCCCGTATTGCGCCATCACCAAGGTCAGGCCGCAGACCAGCCCGGCAAAGATAAAGACGGATTGGGAGAGCCGCAGGAGGCTGAAGCCGGCGGCGCGCATCGCCACGAGTTCTTTGTCGAGCGAGAGGCGGCCGAACGCCGTGATGGTGGCGATGATGCCCGCGATGGGCAGCGTGAGAACCAGGAACGACGGCAGTAAGTGCGCGAATACTTTGAGGACGGAAAGAAACCCGATCCCTTTCGTCACCAGCAGTTCCACCAGTCGCAGCAACTCTTTCGTGAGCATCACGAAACAGAGCGCCGCCAAGCTGATGCAAAACGGAGAAAGGAGCTCGCGGAAAATGTAGCGATCGAGGATGGTGTGCAGCACGAGGGCGGTAACAATCCTACATCGGAGATATGAATGGCCGCACTATAGAAGAGTCTGCGGAGCTTGTAAACAGATTGAAGGTCCGTTTCCAGAACTATCCGCTTGACAAGATTTTCACCCCATGGTACATCGCTCCGCACTTTTCAGCAGGTCACGATGGTTCGGGTTGAATATTGTCTCAACGCCCCGCAAGAGCTTTCTCGCTCGTCGCTATTATTTCTCCTGTTATCGTCATCATTACCATGCCATGCGACTCAGCCGGGGAGCTAATGCGCTCATTATGTCTGTGCGTTGAGGAAGGGAGGACCGTATGAAGACCAAGGGAACAGTGAAGTGGTTCAATGATCGGAAGGGGTTCGGGTTTATCCGGCTCGATGGCGGAGACGATGTCTTCGTGCATTATTCCGCGCTGCAGGGCGATGGATTCAAGACGTTGAAAGAGGGGGAGAACGTCGAGTTCGACATCGTCCAGGGAGCCAAGGGGCCGCAAGCGGCGAACGTGTTGAAGGATCTCGCACCGGCTTCCTAACGGCCGGGGTTCTGTCATCCGCGGCCCCTCCGTGTAGTGGAGGGGCCGCCGGTTTTCCTCAAGTGTGCTGCTCCGCTCTAGGCCCTGCATTCGCACTGTCGCTCTTTTATCCATTTGTTTGACAAAGAAAAGGCAGACTGTTAGCGTTGACTCTCAACGTCGGGTGAGGAGTCTTCTTGGCTGTCGATCGCCGAACAGT
>JACOEF010000373.1 GCA_024998705.1 Nitrospira sp. | reverse complement strand
GAGGACGTTTGCTGATGTCCTCTGAGTGGGCTATCCGCGTTCACAATCTGTCCAAAACCTACCGCCTGTATGATCGCCCGAGTGACAGGGGGAAGCAGTGGATCCTGCCTGTGGTGCAGAAGTGTCTGGGGCGTGAACCCGAGCAGTATTACCGGGAGGTGCACGCCGTCAAAAACGTGTCCTTCGAGGTGAAGAAGGGGGAGCCGCTGGGCATCATCGGTCGAAACGGCTCCGGTAAGTCCACACTCTTACAGTTGATTGTGGGGACCGTGAGTCCTACGAGCGGAACCGTTGAAATCGACGGTCGCGTGGCGGCGCTGCTGGAACTCGGCGCAGGCTTTGATCCTGAATTTACGGGCCGGGAGAATGTGTGTCTGAACGCGTCCTTGCTCGGTCTGTCGCAAGCGGACATTGACGCACAGCTGGACCACATCTTGGCGTTCGCCGATATCGGGGCCTCGATTGATCAACCGGTGAAAACCTATTCGAGCGGCATGGTGGTTCGCATGGCCTTTGCCGTGATGGCACATGTAAAGGCCGATATTCTTGTCATCGATGAGGCCTTGGCGGTGGGAGATGCATTTTTCGTTCAAAAATGCATCCGGTTTCTCAGGGAGTTCATGGAGCGAGGAACGGTTCTATTCGTGAGTCACGATTCGGCTGCAGTGCTGAGCCTCTGCCGGAAGGCCCTCTGGCTGGAGCATGGGCAGATTGCCGGTATCGGGAGGGCAAAGACGGTGTGTGATAGGTATCTGCACGACTCCTATGCCGTGACCCAGGATGAGGCCGGTGCAGGGGCATCCGAGGTGTGGTCCGCATCCACATCCAACGGTATGCAGGTAAGGCCCGCTCTCAAGTATGAATCGAAGGGCGAAAACGGCTTACGGTCCGCGGAGAATGTCTCACGTTCAGAGGACCACCAAGCACGGATCGAGAAGGTTGTGTTCACTGATGCTACCGGCCGTGCGATCCATACGGTGAGCAGGCGCGAACGTGTGTCTCTACGAGTTTGGTGCCGGACATTTATATGGTTAAAGAGTCCGATTGTCGGGTTTCTCGTGCGGGATCGATTCGGCCAATCCCTTTTCGGTGCTAATACCTGTGTGGGCGGACAGGAGATATCCAACCCGCTGGCGCCGGGAAGCAGTTTTGTCGCTTGGTTGGAATTCGTGATGCCGGTACTTCATCCGGGCGACTACGTGATAAGTGTCGCACTTGCCGATGGGACGCAACAGCAGCATGTGCAACATCATTGGATTCATGATGCTCTGGCTTTCACCTCTGCGCCGGCTGAAACGTGCTTTGGTCTCTTCGCCGTTGAGTTGGTGCAGGTCGATGTATGTCGGATCTCTACGCAGGATATTCGAGATGAAAGAGCCAACGACTCCGTTGCCCTGTAGGGTATGCGGCGGAGAAAGTTTTGTGCACCACGATGTGTTGTGGGGCGACCTGATCGCTCAATGGAGTTTGTCCGTCGCTGAGGCGGGCTATATCAACATCCAGCAGGGAACCTGCTGTGCCGCATGTGGCTCAAATGTTCGATCGATTGCATTGGCGGATGCCCTGTTGCGATTCACCCGCTCAACATCGACGTTAAAAGCATGGGTCGAAACTGCTGCGGCTCGTGACTATGACGTGCTGGAAATCAATGAGGCCGGTAACCTGAGCGGTGTTCTTACGGCGATGCCGGGGCATCGGCTCGTGCGGTATCCGGATTACGACATGATGGCGTTGCCGTTCGAAAGTGGCTCCTTCGATCTCGTCGTTCATTCCGACACGTTGGAACATGTGCCTGATCCGGTCCGTGGATTGCGGGAGTGCCGACGTGTTCTTCGAGGTGGAGGCGCCTGCATTTTTACCGCTCCTGTAGTGGTGGGACGGCTGACGAGGAACAGAACAGGATGGCCGCTCAGTGTCCATGGTAGCGAAGGCTGTCAGGATTCAGCCCTGACGGTGCACACTGAATTTGGCGCGGATGTCTGGTGCCGGGTTTTGGAGGGCGGCTTCGACGAATGCCGGGTGGTGCCGTACCGGTATCCTGCAGGCATCGCCATGATTGCGGGGGTATCGACGTCGGCGGCGACGAAAGGGGGCAGCGGTGAGCAAGATAGGCAACGTGCTGCCGGAGCTTGAGGCAACCGGTGAGCGATTCCTGCCGGAGATGCAGGGAACCATTGCATTGGAGCATGTGCACCGGTACGCCATGGCCAAGGATTTTGCGGCCAGGCAGATCGTCTTGGATATCGCCTGTGGTGAAGGCTACGGATCGGCTGGTCTTGCTGGGGTGGCCGCGCAGGTGTACGGCGTGGACATTGCTCCCGATGCCATCGCGCATGCGAAAGCCAAATATCAACGGCCTAATGTGGAGTTCCTCACGGGCCGTTGCGCAGACATTCCACTTGCCGACGGCACGGTTGATTTGGTGGTCAGCTTCGAGACCATCGAACACCATACCGAGCATAACGAAATGTTTGCCGAAATCAAACGCGTCCTGCGACCGGGCGGCCTGATGATCATGTCCAGCCCCGACAAGCTGGAGTATACGGAGCGTGCGAATCATGCCAATGCCTATCATGTGAAGGAGCTTTACGCGGAGGAGTTCCAGCGGCTGGTGGAGCGGCACTTTGCGCATGTTGCGATACTGGGGCAGCGTGTGCTGTATGCGTCGGCGATCCTCCCATCTGATTATCCCGGGAAGTCGATTCATTACCACCGCGAGCATGGTGCGGGGATCCAGTCGGGGAACGGTTTGGTGCGCCCTTGTTATCAGGTTGCAGTCGCATCGGATGCCGCCCTGCCTTCGCTGGGCGGCAGTCTGTTCGAGGAGATCGGTGAGTCTGACCCGGAAATCGGGCTGCTTCGGCATCAGTTGGACCATGCGCGACAGCGGATTGCCGGCTTGGAGGCAGAGGTCGAAGGGCTGAAGCGGGCGATCGACTTCATCTTGCATTCACACTCCTGGCGTGCGACTCGCCCCCTTCGTGCGGCAGCCAATTTTCTGCGAGCGATCACCGGCAAACCAACTGACATTGAGCCGTAGGCACTGTATCCGGATAACTGTATGCGTCTAGTGCTCCGACGATTGGTGAAGACCTTCCGGTTCGCGAAGTTTTCTCTCGTGGAAGGCATCTCCTGGTACCGACGGCATGGCCGCCTGCCGAGCAGCTCGGAGTGTGTCGACCTGTTTCGAAAAGCGTTCTCCCGGTTCAAGATCCTCGCGCATCGAGCCGTTCTCGCCCCTAAGACAATTGAAAAAGCGCTCCCGCCCTATGATGCCTGGCTGCGGGTGAATGCCTGGAATAGGCGGATGCGCGAAGACCTGCTCGATCGTCTGAGCCGGCAGATGGGCCATCTGCCCACGATCTCAATTGTCATGCCGGTGCACGATCCGCCCGTTGAGTTTCTTGAGCGAGCGATTGCGTCGGTCCGGTCGCAGGTTTGCAAGGAGTGGGAACTCTGCATCGTGGACGATGGCAGTACGAATCAGAATGTGCGTACTGTATTGGAACGGTGGAGCGCGGTGGATCCTCGAATACGAGTGACCTATCTGGCGCAGAACGTCAATATCAGTGCGGCCACCAACAAAGCCGCTGCGCTGGCCGGCGGCGAGTTCCTGTTGTTTTTCGACCACGACGATGAGTTGACGCCGGATGCCGTCGGGGAGGTCGCACTGTACCTGGCTGAACAGCCGGGCTTGGATGCATTGTATTCGGACGACGACAAGATTGACGTCTCCGGTAGGCGATATGCGCCTCAATTCAAACCCGACTGGTCTCCGGAGTTGCTCCTGTCCTACATGTATTTGAGCCATGTATTCGTTGTGCGCCGTGCTGTATTTGAGTCCGTCGGGGGTATGCGGGTTGGTTTTGAAGGCGCGCAGGATTACGACTTAGCCCTGCGGGTGGCGGAGCGGACATCCTCATTCGGACACATCCCACGAGTGCTCTATCATTGGCGCGCCTTGCCGGGGTCGACGGCCGCCAGCGGCGCGGCGAAGCCGGCCAGTCTCGAAGCGGGCCGGAGGGCGGTCGCCGAGGCCTTCGAGCGCCGGGGTATCGCGGCCCGTGTCGCTCAGCCGGAGTTCGCCGCCAAGGGTGACCTGGGCATCTATGCTCATGAGTTCCCGGACGAGGGCCCCACGGTCACTATTATCATTCCGACCAAGAATCAGGCGGCAATCCTCCGGCAATGCGTCGACTCTCTCCGATGCACCACCTATAGCAATTATGAGGTCGTCATCATCGACAATGAGAGTGACGATCCGGAAACGCTCGCCTACCTGCAGTCGCTTCCGTATCGTATCTTGCGAATTCCCAATCCCTGCGGGCGGTTCAATTATGCGGCCATCAACAACCGCGCAGTGGAAGCCGTGACCGGTGAGTTTGTGTTGTTCCTGAACAATGACACTGAGGTGAAGGCCCCGCGTTGGTTAAGTCAGATGGTGGGATATGCGCAGCTGTCTGGTGTCGGTGCGGTTGGGGCAAAACTGATATTTGCCGACGGCCGCATTCAGCATGCCGGTGTGATTCAGGGATTTTACCATGGGCTCGCCGCTCCAGCGTTCAAGTTGATGCCCGCGTGGGAACACGGCTACCTGGCCTATGCATCCGTCGTCCGCAACTATTCGGCCGTGACGGCAGCCTGCTTGCTGACTCCGAGGAAGCGGTTTCTGGAACTCGGCGGCTTTAACGAAACGGAGTTCGGTGTCGCGTATAACGACGTCGACTATTGTTATCGCCTGGTCGATCAGGGCTATCGTTGTGTCTATTGCCCCGATGCACAGCTCACGCACTATGAGGGCTTTTCGCGCGGGTTCCGCGACGATCCGGCCGAGGTCGCCGCGTTTAAGCAGAAGTACAAATGCCGGAGGGATCCCTGGTATAGCCCCTCGCTGTCGCTGGTTGAGGAGAGCTTCCAGCTGATCCCGCGAAAAATAGCTTCCCGTCGACAGAAGCCGATCCCGATCGTCATGACCGCGTTGAGTCTGAATTGCGAAGGGGCACCCTGGAGTCAATACGAATTGACCACGGAGCTGGTGAAGCGGAGGCTCATTCAACCCATCGTATTCTCTCCTGTGGATGGTCCGCTGCGGTCGCTCTATAAAGAGCAGGGCATTTCGGTGATGGTCGATCGACACCCGCTCTGGGGCGTAACAAATCTCAAGGAGTACGAAGCCGCCATCGCAGCCTTCGCTTCCAAGTGTCTCTCGTGGGGGGCGGAACTGGTCTATGCCAATACGCTTCAGAGCTTCTACGCCGTTGCGGCGGCGCGCGAGGCGCGATTACCCTCGGTGTGGAATCCAAGAGAGAGCGAGCCCTGGCAGACGTATTTTGATTATTTGCCTGACGGCGTCATTCAAAAGGCCTACGATTGCTTTGCCTGGCCCTATCGAGTGGTCTTTGTAGCCGATGCGACTCGTGATGCGTATGCCGCGCTCAACACGCGCCATAATTTTACGGTCATTCGAAACGGCCTGAACCAGGCGCGTATCGAGCAGGCGCGTATGGAGTGGACGAAGGAAGAGGCTCGTGCATCCGTCGGAACAGAGGCAGGGGAGATCGTGCTCCTGCTGCTGGGAACCGTCTGTGCGCGGAAGGGCCAACAGGACCTGGTCAACGCCCTGGCTACTATGCCTCCGGAACTGCAGGTCAAGATCCGCTGCTATATCGTGGGAGATCGACCAGGCGATTACAGTCTGGAATTGCATAACTTGGTCAAACAACTGCCCGCTTCATTGCGCAATAGGATTCATATCGTGCAGGAGACTCGTCAGACGGCACAGTATTATCGGGCAGCCGACGTGTTCGTCTGCACCTCCAAGCTGGAGAGTTATCCCCGGGTGGTGCTTGAAGCGATGGCGTACGGTCTTCCCATCGTGACCACGCCCGTGTTCGGCATTCGTGAACAGGTTCGGGAAGGCGTCAACGCGTTGTTTTACGAGCCCGGAGACAGTCGCGCGTTGTCCGCGCAATTGCAGAGCCTGATTCAGGATGAACCGCTTCGGTCCCGCATGGCGGCGAAGAGTGCCAGTGTGCTCGCTCTCGGAACGGATTTCGAAGAAATGGTTGAGGCGTACGGGGAGATTTTTGCCGAAGCCTGGTTGACCGGCGGAGAGCCTGTGTCATGAGCGTGAAGTTCAATCTTGAAACGCCCGTAGGCAATAGCTTGGGGGCAATCAACCGCTTGTCAGGTTGGTACATTCCCGACCACGGCCGGCGTCCTCAACTCTATGTCGCTTGTAACGGGAAACGGGAGGCTGCGTTGGAATGGGGAAGCATTCGTCCGGATGTTTCTTCCGTCTATCCGGCACAGTCTCAGTCGATCATCAGCGGGTTTCAAGGCGACCTGTTGATGGGGGAACATCTGCAGGGGAAGGAGCTGAATGTCGCAGTGTTGGATGCGGCAGGGGAGGATCGGGAACTGTTTCGGCGTACCTACGTCATCGAGGCATCGCCCCCCCCCGTCACACGGGACCGCTCGTTCAACCTCTTTGATCTCCTCGTGTGTCCGGAGTGTCGTTCTCCTCTTTCGAAACAGGAGACCGGGTGGGTCTGTCCAAGGTGCGCGATGCCCGTGCATCTTCGGGCGGGCGTGCCGCATTTCTCCATGAGCAGGGAACGCCCTGCCTTCATCTGAGCGAGCAGACGAGCACCCATCCCTATTCCTCAGACGTGCTCGACATCCTCGGCCGCCACCGCGCGGGGTTGGTGCTCGATTTCGGTGCCGGTCACACGCCCAGGGAATTGTTGCGCCCCCATGTGGTCTATCTCGATGCCGTTCAGTATCAGTGGACCGATCTGGTCTGTACGCGCGGACGGTTACCGTTCCGCGATCATACCTTCGATGCCGTGGTGAGCCAGGCGGTCTTCGAGCATCTCCAGGACCCGCATCAGACCGCGCGTGAACTCTATCGCATTCTAAGGCCCGGCGGTCTCATTCACCTCGATACGGCCTTCATGCAGCCGTTGCACGGTGATCCCTGGCATTTCTTCAATATGACGCAACACGGCCTTCGGCAGGTTATGGCCCCGTTCGAGGAGGTTCGCTGCGGCATCAAGAGCTATCAATATCCATCGGCCAGTTTGTTGATGCAACTGGAAGCCATCACGCCGTTTATCACGTCGAGGAAATGGCGGAAGACCATTGCGAAATGGCACAAGGAATTGCAAGCGGGAGCAGGGGAGTTTGACGACTCGCTCGGTGAATTCGGCCGGACGACGCTGGCAGCCGGATTCTACTTCGAAGGGCGGCGTCCT
>JACOEF010000994.1 GCA_024998705.1 Nitrospira sp. | reverse complement strand
TAGTGTGCGAAAAAAATGCGCAACATGTTGAGGTGAGGAGCAAGATTACGTATGACATCGAAACAGGTCGTGCAGCCCACCTCCCCGTCCTCCACCGCAATCGCTCCTCCGCAGGCGGTTGCAATAAAAGATTCGCCAGCCGTTGAACGCGCGCTCAATCGCAGCAAAATTTACCTCCTCTTTTCCTGGAGCTTGTTATACCCGGAGGATGAGGAGTTCTTGGATTATTTGCAGTGCGGGGAATTCGTCGAAGACGGACGCGCGGCATTGGATGGATTGCGTCTCGCGCTCGATGGAATCGGTGGCGACCGCGCCAGTCAAAAAATTGCCCTGCTGAAAAAGCAGTTCGATCAGATCGAAAAGCTGGTTTCGGCTGAGTGTGTCAATTGGCAGATCGGCGATCTCCAGACGGAACATCGCCGGGTGTTTACGAATGTGATCACGTTGGATTGTCCTCCCTACGAGACGCTGTTCGGGAATGATCACGTCTTTGCGCAATCCCATGTGATGGGAGACATTGCAGGTTTTTACAAAGCGTTTGGAGTCGAACTCTCGAAAGACGTGCATGAGCGTCTGGATCACCTCAGTGTCGAGCTCGAGTTCATGCATTTTCTGACCTATAAAGAGTCCTATTCGCGTTGCCATGATGGTATCGACAAGACCGAGATCGTGGTCGATGCGCAAAAGAAATTCATCAAGAATCACATCGGCCGATGGGTCCCGTTGTTCTGCCGGATGCTGGCGAAGAAGTCGGATACCGGCTTGTTCAAATTGATTGCCGACTGTATGTCGGAATGGATGGATTTTGAGGTAGCCTTCCTTGGGGTGACGGTGCAGCCGTACTCCGAGGCGGATTATAGACCAGCTACCTTCAATGCTCCAGAAGGTCAAACCTACGAGTGCGGGGCGCAGGACAAGGGGAATGAGCTCAGCATGCTGCTGAGTGAGGTCGGAGCTGATTCCTTCATGGACCAAAGAACGAAAGAGAAGGACGGCGAGAAGAGCGAGGGCCCAGTCGGGACTGCGTAGGAGTTCTCGGTGTGCGGGCTGTGCAGTATTCGGTTTTCGGTAGACGTTATACGTTCCCAGTTCTTTTTCTTATTAATCTTTCAGAGGAGGGCATACGCAATGAGACTGGTGCAGACACG
>JACOEF010000993.1 GCA_024998705.1 Nitrospira sp. | reverse complement strand
TTTCGTTGTACGTGACGACAGGTCAAGGCTGCCGGCAAGCTGGGCAATATTGACTTGTCCGCGCTGATGATGCGCCAGCATCGTCCAGAGGCGGCGCAACGTCGATGCAGGAATACGCGGGCCGATTTGTGGAATATCTCGTTCAAGATAGGTGCGAATAAAAGTCTTGCGCCACTCAAAACTGTCAGCGTCCGAGGTAGCCAGGAGACTGGAGGGGAACCCGCCGCGCACCCATAGCATATCTGCGGACAGTTTTTTATCTTGTGCGCCCTCCCAGGCTGTG
>JACOEF010000314.1 GCA_024998705.1 Nitrospira sp. | reverse complement strand
GGGCACATAAGGTTTGACTGAAAAATCTTAGAGGTCACCATTCTCATCTGTCAAACAAGTCTAGCATGCCCGAGCTCACTTATTGCCTTGGTCTCGAGTTGCTTCTACAATAACCGCTGAGAAGATGGCCCAGAAAGTTTAGAGACGAAAGGACCTTCACATGCAAATCTATCTTGATACGGCCAATGTCAAAGAAATTCAAGAAGGTGCGAATCTTGGTCTCATTGACGGGGTGACCACCAACCCGTCTCTTGTGGCGAAGGAGGGGCGTAGTTTCAAAGAAATGCTGCTCGAAATCTGCAAGATGGTTGACGGGCCGATCAGTGCGGAGGTGGTTGGCGTAGAATCCGAAGCCATGATTAAAGAAGGGCGGGATCTGGCCAAAGTTCACAAGAACATCGTGGTGAAGGTCCCCCTCATTCCTGAAGGGCTTCGGGCCACAAAGAAGCTTGCGGCCGAGGGGATTCGTGTCAATGTCACCTTGTGTTTCTCCCCGACGCAGGCACTGTTGGCTGCTAAGGCGGGCGCGTGGTGCGTCTCGCCCTTCATTGGTCGTCTCGACGACGTGAGCTCGGATGGCATGGCACTGATTCGGCAGATTGTTACGATCTATAAGAATTATGACTATAAAACCAAGGTCCTCGTTGCGAGCGTGCGGCATCCGCAGCACGTCGTCGAAGCTGCGCTGGCTGGGGGCCACATTTGCACGATGCCCTACACCGTGTTCCAGCAGCTGGTAAAGCATCCCTTAACCGATATCGGCCTGAAGAAGTTTCTCGCCGATTGGGATGCCATGGGGAAGAAATAGGCGGTCGAACGCGTGCCTTGCTCAGTGCTTCCCGGCGAGTCTCTGCTTGGCGTTGAAAAAGATGCGGTGGAACATGGGGCGCGTCAGCTTCCCGGTGAATGTGTTCTGTTGACTCGGGTGGTATGATCCGATCAGGGTTACCCCCCACGGTAACTCGTAGAGGACTCCGTGCCCAAACTGAGGGCGCGGGGTGGGCAGGGTGAGTCCCAATTCACGATTTGCCGTGAAATAGTGATCGAACGCAATTTTCCCCAAAGTGACGACCACACGCATCCGTTTCAACAGCCGTAGTTCATTCAGGACAAACGGGCGGCAGGCCGTGAATTCATCCGGCAGTGGCTTGTTGGCGGGAGGTGCACACCGCACGGTCGCGCCGATGTAGCAGTCCGTCAGGGTGAGGCCGTCACCTGCGTGGGTGGAGGTCGCTTGATTGGCAAACCCGAATTTGTGCAAGGCCTCATATAGCCAGTCCCCACTGCGATCTCCAGTGAAGACGCGTCCGGTTCGATTACCCCCGTGTGCCGCCGGTGCCAGACCCAAAACGTACAGCCGGGCCTGGGCATCTCCGAATCCTGGCACTGGTTTTCCCCAATAGGACCAATCTCGGAATTGCCGCCGCTTCTCCCTTGCCACAGCCTCCCGGTAGCTCACCAGGCGAGGGCAGCGTGTGCAGGCGATGATGTTGTTATTGAGCAGCACGAGTGCAGACATGGGTGGGGAGTGTACCAAAACCACGAGTTACTTGTCCCCCGATGAGCTTGTTGCTAGCATGAGCCTTCAAGTGTGACGAAAGGATGACAAGGGCATGTTGAATACACATCGGGGTCTTCGGGTACTTGCCGTGTGCGCCACCATGGCGGTGGTTCTGCTGTCCGCGCTGCCAGTCCTGCGGGCGGATTCGAATACGTCGGCGGGGACGGTGCTTCAACCGGAAGTCGGTCGGAGTACACAAGAGGTTGACCAGGTGACTACTCCGCCCGCAGGTGAGTCTGAGCTGGTGCCTGAACTTGAAGATCGATTGGTCATTCTCCCGGAAATTACACGGGAAGGAGAGAGGTTTTTTCTCAGCTCCTTCAAGTTGCCGGATAAGTTGACGTTCGCCGGGCAAGCGATTCCATTGGACAACTGGCAGGTGCGCGAGCGGATCGAGTACGAGTTCTACCAATTTCTCGAGGATCAAGGCGAAAGCATCATCCTGGCTAAACGGACGGGTCGTTGTTTCGCGCCGGCTGAAAAGCAGCTGGCCGAGGCTGGACTACCCGATGACTTGAAATACATGTTGTTGGTAGAGAGTAAGTGCATTGCGGCGGCCTATTCTCGTGCGAAGGCCTCTGGCCCGTGGCAGTTCATCAATTCTACGGGACGACGGTACAAGCTACATAACGAACGGTGGCTGGATGAGCGGCGCAATCTCGAAATGTCCACCGAAGCGGCCATCAAGTATCTTCGGTACCTCCGCGATTTCTACCAGGGAGATTGGTTTCTCGCGATGGCCTCCTATAATGCGGGGGAAGATCGCGTACGGAAATTGATCAAAGAGCAGAAGATCAATGACTACTGGCGCATGCATGGCCCACGAGAGACGATGCGTTATGTGGCGCGGATTATTTCGGCGAAAGAAATCTACTCACAGCCGGAGAAGTATCTGGGTCTGACCAAAAAGGATCTCTATCCTCCGCTTGAAACAGAAACCGTCACCGTGATGATCAAGGAACCGCAGCGTCGCCTCACGGCGATCGCCGAAGAGTATGGAACGTATTTTCTTGAATTGAAAATGTTGAACCCTGAGTTCACGAAGGACTACTTGCCAAAGGGCACCTACCAGGTTAAGGTGCCGCGACAGACCTGTCCGAATCGCTGTTTTAAACAAGACAAACTCCCGTAGTCCCTATGATACAAGTCGGAGTCTCGCAGTCCAGGGCACGAGCCCTCCTCGCCAAACTGTTTCAGGCGGGACTGCAGGCCGTCGATCCGTACGAGGCGGTGTGTCGTCAGGTTCGCTTCCGGCGAGGACAACTCACCATCGGTTCCCAACGCTACTCTCTCCACGCAAACCAACGACTTGTCGTGATCGGCGCCGGCAAGGCGTCCGGGCGCATGGCCCAGGCGCTTGAACGTCAATTGGGTTCCCGGATCGACACCGGACTGGTCGTGGTCAAATATGGGCATGGCGCGCCGACAAAGAAGATTCGCATTGTGGAGGCCGGGCATCCGGTTCCGGATCAGGCGGGACTCCAGGCCGGCCGTGCGATCATGGCATTGGTCGGGACGCTGAAGCCGGACGATCTCTTGATCGTCCTCTTGTCCGGCGGTGCCTAGAGTCTTCTGCCTGCTCCCGCTCCTGGTATCAGCCTCAAGGATAAGCAACGAACGACCACGTTGCTGTTGCGGTCCGGGGCAACCATTCAAGAGATGAACGCGGTTCGCAAACACCTATCTTGCGTGAAAGGCGGGCAGTTGGCCGCAGCGACTCCCGCGCGGGTGGCGAGTGTTATCCTCTCGGACGTGATTGGAAACGATCTTGGCACGATCGGGTCTGGCCCCACCGCCCCGGATCCCACCACATTTCTGGAGGCCTGGCGGATCTTGGAACGATACGACGTTGCCGGGCACGTTCCAGTCTCTGTTCGTCGTCGGATGGAGGCGGGTATCAAGAAAACCCTGCCGGAAACTCCCAAGGCCGCCGCGGCACTCTTCCGCCGTGTTGATAACCTGCTGATCGGAGACAATCG
>JACOEF010000067.1 GCA_024998705.1 Nitrospira sp. | reverse complement strand
GGAATAGGGCAGCTGCTCAGCAGCTTGCCGAAGTGCAACCCGCGCGGCGTCCTTTCCCCGGCGTATGTTCAAAAATTCAGCCAGGGCCAACCAAGCCTGTTCGTTTTCAGGGAACACCGTTAACGCTTCGCGCAACACCGCTTCGGACTGGTCAGTCGCGTCGCGCTGGTCGAAAAAGCGAGCCAGTTTCAGCCAAGGGTCATAGACCGTGGGTTCTTCCTGAATCATCTGACGTAAGACCTGTTCCGTGCCCTTGTCGTCGTGGGATTGGTCGAGGATGGTTTTTAGATTGCGCAAGAGATCCAGGTGATGCGGATGCGCCTGAAGTGCACGTTGCAACGTCGCTCTGGCCTCTGGCAAACGGCGCATCTGACCATACAGCGTGGCCAGGAGAATGGCGACATCCGGCTCGGTCGGGTATTGTTTGCTCAACGCCTCCGCTCGGACCCTCGCCTGATCCATCTTGTCCTGCTGTGCGAGCACAGCGATCTTCAATGCCTGCGCCTGCGGGTCTTGCGGATGTTTTTCGAGAACCTTATCCGCGGCCCGTCCCACCTCATCCACCAGTTTGGCTTCGAGATAATACTTGGCCAAGACAATCAGGGCTTCTTTGTGGTCCGGTACGATCTCGATGACTTGCTGGTAGTTGGCGACCGCATTGCGCCAGTTCTTCTCCTTTTCTTCGACCTGTGCCATGAGGAAGTAGGCGTCCGCGTCCTTGGGATCGATCTTCAACACGTTGCGGAGGGCAACCCGGGCCTTCGGGAAGTTGCCGGCCTGGATGTAGTCCTGCGCCTTGCTGCGATATTTCGCCTTCCGCTCCTGAGGCCCTCCGCAGGCCGATAAGGTCAGTATCAAGGCCAGCATGATCATGGCCACGCAAGGCCTGAGGAAGGAAGGCCGCAGGCCGGTCATCGCGGGCATACGATGCACTGATTGCCTTGAACCTACAGCCATGCTCTCACTCCCAGTCCAAACAGGATCCATAAAGACAGGAATCCGAATTGTTTCACTCGATCGACGAACGTATGGAGCAAGAGCTCAAATGAGAAGTACAAGACGATCAAATTGGCGGCAAGGATGCTCAGGGTCGGCATATCCGCGCGCATTTCCGGCAGCAAGGGGACAATCAAGGCGAAAAACACCATGAGGTAGTCCAATGGGGTGGTTTGAAATCGATTGCCGCGACTGAAGCGCATGCTTAATAAGACTAGAATCGCAATAAGGGCCAAGATCGTATTTTGCGTGACATAGATCGGCCAGATGTCCGGTACGCCGGATTGTTCCCCCATGTACATGAGGAAGGCACTGCCGACATACAACCCTCCCCGCACGAAGTGGGCGCGATATTGCGGCATGAACCACATTCCGGCAATAACGATTCCAAAGAGACTCAGTGCGGCGTATCCGACATCCATCGGCACCCGACCCGGCAAGAAAACATTAAAGACAAGAAAGAGTGGAACGACGACGGCCAGAAATCGAGGGGCCATCTCGCTGAGCCACAATGCTGCCCTGGCCAATTTGGTGTCTGAGAGCACCCGGCCGTTCGATGACACCGACCACAGAGCATGACGGCGCTCAGTCGCGACGAACAGAGTGAACATGGCCAAGGCAAAGGCGGCGTACATGGTGAGAATCAGTGCATCGGATTGCCACCGCAGGACATACGCCAGACCTACCATCACCGCCTGGATCGCATAGATCACGATGACGGCTTCGTAATGCGACAGCCCAAGCCCCAGAAGCTTGTGGTGTACATGGTTTCGATCGCCGATGAAGGGTGATCGACCCTTCACAAGCCGTTGCCCCATGACCGCAAGCGTGTCGAGGAATGGTAGCCCCAGCACCAGCAACCCGATGGCCCCAGGGAAGGGAGCACGCGCAGGGTCGTTCAAGAGGAGAACGAGCACTCCCATCGAGAACCCGAGCAACTGGCTTCCCGCGTCACCCATAAAAATGCGCGCCGGATAAGTGTTGTATCGCAAAAATCCCAGTAATCCGCCTAAGAATCCCGCTGCCAGCATCAGCACAGTGGTGTCGTGCGACAGATAGGCCAGATAGGCAATGCCGGCAAAACTCAGGAAGGCCAGTCCCCCGGCTAACCCATCGAGGCCGTCGGAGAGGTTGACGGCGTTCGAGGCCCCGACCAGAAACACCACCGTCAGGGGTACCGTCAGCCAAACCGGTGCTTCTTCATAAAAAAACGGGATCTGCTCGAACTGGATATGACCAATGACGACCACCACGAAGACGGCCAACAATTGTCCGACGAGTTTGACTCTGTAGTTCAGGTTGGCACGGTCGTCCCAAATGCCGAATCCGAGAATGATCGATGCGCTCACCAATACCGGCGCAATGATCGGATCTTGCGGTACCCAGAAGAAAATTGAGAGGAGTGCCGCGAAGCCAAATGCGATGCCGCCGATCCGCGGAATCGGATTCGCATGGACCTTTCGCTCGCCGGGAAGGTCCATGAAGCTCCAACGCCCCGCGTTCAACTGCAGCGGCGGGATCAACGCCATGCAGATGAAGAGGGAGGTAATGAAGCTGAAAAATACCGCACTGGTCATGGTTAGTCCGGAATATACCGATTGAGTTGAGGTTGAATACTTCGGGCAAATTGCAATAATCGCTGTTCGACCTCTCGCTCATCTTCACCCGGATCGACGGCGGCGGAGAGTCGAATCAAGGCTCCGTCACTGCGTTGTCTGGTCATGGCATCCCAGAATAAATACAGTTTCACCAGATATTCATTTGAGAGGATGCGCTCGCGCTGCTTAAACCAATAGACCACCAGTTGTCTCTGTCGATCCTTTTGGATCAGCACACGATTGACGGGTTCGGTGAATCCGTCCATCGGCAGATTCACGGTTCCCTTAGATGTGATCTCCCATCCGCCACCGGGAATGCAGCTTGCCGGGGAATGAGCGGATTGGCCCTTGCGCTGAGATTGGTAATAGGCCATGTACAGCGTCAGCGGCCCACCTCCCGGTGCGGCATAGTCGGCCAGCAAATAATCATCAAACCGCAGGGCTGAAATGAGTTGAGGCTCTACCGGCTGTGGACTGCCCTGCCACTCCCCGATGCGCATGGAAAAATCCATAACCGCCGCACGATCGGGAATGATCTCCGTCCGCTCCCCGAACGACGGGGCCAATACCGCAACGGGAAGAATCAGGGCTAAACTCCCGACATAGGCGGGCACCTTGGGCTGCATCCTGGCTGGTATGCCTGACGTGACCGTGGCCGCTTCCGTCGAGTCCGGAATGATTTCCCATGAGAACCGTTCCAATAGTACTTTTGACCCAGGCAGAGCTTGGACTTTCGATAAGATCCACATTTCGAGGACGAGGAGGCCCAAGGTGGCGAGGAACAAGACCCAGCCTTCGAAGAGATGCAAAAATCCCTCGGCCGCCTGCGGACCATAAAATTCCACGAGCACCCCGACGATCCCGATGCGAAGGCCATTGATGAAGATCGAAACCGGAAGGGCCGATACCACGAGCATGACGCGTTTCCACAGGCGATCACGGTAGAGATAGGCGCACAGAAGAGCCAGCGAGGTGAGCGGAAAGAGATAGCGGATACCGCTGCACGCCTCGGCAACTTGCAATTGGACGGGACCGAGATCGATGACGTTGCCTTCTCGAAATGCCGTGACTCCGATCGCCTGCAGAAATCCGACCCCCAAAGCCGAGGACCATAATTGCAACTGGTGTGAGAGAGTATTGTAGAGAAACACCGGCAGAGGGATGGCCGTTAACAAATAGCTCAACGGGAAGGCCAGTACTCGCATCGCGGGACGGCCGATGAATGAGAGGGCGACGCCAACGATCACAATCCACAATGAGAGATGGAGCACGACGTAGAGCGTGGCATAGTCGCCCAGGATGAAGAGCAGCATTCCAATGGCAACGAGCAGCGGCCCCCACCAAGATGGGGAGATACCGACCCTCGCCACCTGTATCCATCGTTGCCAAATAAGAACCGCGCTGACGATCGGGATAAATGGCCCATGGCTATAGTCGTCCCGCCCCCATTGGCCGAATAGAAATATTAAGCTGTCGGCGTAGATGTAGCCCAAAACGGCTACAGTCAGTAATCCGATGACAGCCACTGAACACCTGGATGTAATGCTAATCCTCTCCCCCAGCCGGGGGAGAGGAAAGAAGATGGTGAGTGATGAAAGTCCTGATCGTTTCGCCGGAAGTGAGGTGACCCCTAGGCACCACGAATGGCGAAACAATGCGGGCGAAAGAAAAGACGGCCCGCAGCTTCCGAAGCAAATCTACGACTCTTTTCTTGCGGCCAGCCCACGCGACCCCAACCCGACCAGCGCGATCAACCCTGCGCCGAACAACCACACCGCCGCTGGCAAAGGCACGAGTGATGTTAAGGCACCCTGCACTCTCGTGCCAACCGAGCCAAAAATTAGACGGAACTCAGAGCGCGCAAACGAGGAAAGGCTCGGTGGCCCTTGAAGCGAGTCGCTGGAGAAGGCCGTGCCGCTCGGATCGGTCAGTTCGAGCAAGAATTGGCTTGGCGAATATCCGTTAACCTGGTTCCCAAACAAGCCATTCACGCGCAGTTGGTAGACGTCGTTGCCAGCACCGGGAGCACGGTTGGTTATACTAATGGAGCTAGAGCCAGGTGCAAAGGTTGCAAAATAGGTACCAACACTGACAGAGAAATCTTGTATCGGGTTGTTATACAGTCCAAGGTTCGAAGATGGCCTGGTGTCCGTTGCCAGCGTGTTGAAGCTAGCGCCTCCCGATACTGGAAGAGCCGTGGTAAAGCCGTCATGACCGAAACCTGGCGGGGTGAACACTCCGCCGAATACGTCTCCAACGGACCCGCTGAAATTAAATGAGATTGACGCTGCCTGACTGCGATCAGGGGCCATGAGGAGCGCACAGAGCAGACCAGCTCCAATGCCAACCATTGTAATCACAGGCTTTCGGATCGTCTTCGTCATCTTCTCCTCCTCGACAGAAATAGAAAACAGACTACTTATAGACTACTTAGACCTCCAAGCAGTGCAGCTTGCATATCAACACGGCATGTCCTGGACAGTACTGAAAAGTTCAAAACATCGCAAGTGTTTTTTTGAAAAAAAGTGAAAGATTTTATACGTATGCGTCAAAGTTGTATGGAATGGACTACGATATGAGGCTTGAATCGACGATTGCTAAGTAAATGTGCGTCAGGATGAAACGAATCCCTGTTTAGAGAAGGATCGGAACCTATTCAGCTAGGGCCGAAAAGACCTATTTCGCACTTGGCATGGGATTGTGCCGCCGGATGGGCCAGCTTGTTGAATTCGATTTGCTCAGGGCGGAGGATTCACTTTCACCTGACTCTCATAGGCAAACAATCGAATGTGACACCATTATGGTTGTGGCGGTGCAACTGTTTTCATGAAGTCCTTCGTCACTTTCCACCAGGCCGCATTGTCGTCCCATTTGGCCGGGTGATTACTCCTAAAGTCCCATCCCCCCCAAATGACAATTCCGTCGGCGTAATGTTTGGCCATCTGCAGCTGTAGCCTCCAGAAATCAGCCGGCAGGAACGCGCCCTTGAGCGACGGGTTGGAGTCGTGGTACTGAGGCCATAAAAATACGTATACTGGCTTCCCATTTGAAGTGCGTCGAGCCTCGGTTATTTGGGCATATGCGTAACGTACCCATGCACCTCGGTCGGTATAGAAGGTGTAGAGCGAAGGGAAGATGATGTCTACCGCCCCTGCCAAAGGTCGGAGCTGATCATTTTCCCTTGCAAACGATGCCCACTCCTTGCTCATGGGAGATTTGAGCGACTTCCAGTAATCACGCAACGGAGGCGCTCCATAATAACCCACCGCCAATCCGGGAGCCGCGTCCTTGAACCATTGGAGCACGGTCATATACTTGGATAAGTTGGCGCGCACTTTGTTGGGATCACCTGCTAACGGCCAATGTTCAATATCAATGACGACTGGAGTATTTCGTGCCTGGGCCTCCCGAGCGACCTTCTGAACCACGTTCTTGTCAGGCAAGTTATCGGAGTTTTTATACCAATGCACTCCGAATTGACTTGTATATACGATCGAGACGGGGAGGATGCCATGTAGGGACAAGTCTGGC
The DNA here is from genome assembly GCA_024998705.1 of Nitrospira sp. GTDB lineage: Bacteria > Nitrospirota > Nitrospiria > Nitrospirales > Nitrospiraceae > Nitrospira_A. The sequence goes on along the minus strand of JACOEF010000067.1, from coordinate 1,822 downwards.
TTGCCGGCATATAACGTCCCGTCAAAGACCACGAAGGGCTTCTTGTTCGGCAATGTCTGTGCATGCACGACCGGTTCCGCCAGGTTGCCGACAAGTAAGAGCACTGAAAATATCCCGAGTCCGGCCGCCATGACCGACGCGAAAATGACGGGCCTTCTAGCTGTCAATTTCATCATGTTCACTCCCCATGAAAGCCTACAAGTGTGTCACTTACAGCCAGCCGTTTCCGCGATCACAATTCGTTCAGTGTTCCATGCATAGGGACAATCGAATGGTCGGCGGAAAAGCATTACTGCATTACCTACATGTTCATCGGCTTCATGTCACGACAACTTGATCGAGACGAGTGCATTTCGCGACTCTTCTTTCTTTTTTGTCTCTGTGCGCTTAGGCACGTTGTCCATGTTGGATCACCTTGCGACATGACCTAGGGGTCTGTCCTCAAGGTGATCGACTAAGGTTGGAGGGTGATAACTGAAGTGCAAAACACAAGAAGGAAATGTGGAGCGCCACTGTGACGAAGGTGCCGACAATAATCGTGCACCAGCTGTTAGTGGTCGATTACCAGAAACGGTTCACACTTATACGGCTAACATGATTCACTGCCTTACTCTGTATTTTTCGATATGCGTCAGTTCCTTCCTCGAATCATAGCCACACATGGTGCAAATAGAGCATCGTCTGACGCGCACTGGATAATTAACTCGCTGATCACTATCGGCCTATCGCGGGGCTTGGGTTACGTCACGAGGGTGCGAGGTTATTTGACGTCTCTCTCGTCTGGCCGAGGGGGCGCGCCGACTGCCTTCATAAAATCCTTCGTCACCTTCCACCAGGCGGCATCGACATCCCATTTTTCGGGACGATTGTTGGTGCCCCACCCGCCCCAAAGAATAATCCCATCGCGTCCTGTTTCGCTGTTTCCAACATGGGCTTCCGGTCATCAGACGATAGCCACATTCCTAGGAGCCTGCGATTCGAATCATGCCTGGGTGTCCCGCTAAATGTTTTAGATTGTAGGCATTGATGGTGCCAATATTCTGACCTCGACCATCGGCTGTACAGACCGTCTCTCGTGAGAGGTAGAGTTGTATTACGTCGAGGCGTCTTAGTATTGACTTAAATGTTCGTGCTATTTAGCCTCGATTATTCACGTCCGTTGTCTGGTTTTGACGATTGCGTATGCTTCATGAATTCCTTGGTTATCTTCCACCACGGAGCATTGTCGTCCCATTTGGCCGGGCGATTACTCTTAATGTTCCATCCCCCCCAGATGACAATGCCGTCGGCATACTGCTTCGCAGTCTCAAGCTCTAGCTGCCAATAATCCTCGGGCAAGTAGCGGCCGCCAAGGATGCGGTTCGAATCGTGATATTGCGGCCATAGAAAGACGTAGACTGGTTTCCCGCTTCCATATCGCCTCGCCTCTTCTATCTGGGCGATTGCATACTTTCGCCATCCATCTTGGTCTGGATAGAACGTATAGAGCGAAGGATAAAAGTTATCGACGGCGCTGGTGAGTGGGGAGATTGCATCATTCTCACTAGTCCAGGACCGGTAGTCCTGACTGGCACGGTCTTTGATCGCTCGCCAGTAATCACGAAGGGGTGGTATTCCGTAGTAGCCCACAGAAAGACTCGGCGCAGACTTTTTGGACCATTCGAGTACCGTCATGTATTTTTTTAGATTGTCATTGATCGATTCTGGCGCACATTTCAGGGCCCAATGTTCGATATCAATGATGACAGGGTAACCTTTCGCTTCTGCTTCTCTTGCTACGACTTTGACAGAGTCTATATTCGGCAACTGATTACTCTGCTTG
>JACOEF010000603.1 GCA_024998705.1 Nitrospira sp. | reverse complement strand
TCGTCCCGCGTGCCGCTGCATCGTTCGAATCGGTCGAGACAGAGGAGGTTTTGGTGGTGGGGCCGATCGCCCCCGCCACGAAACAGCGTCGCGCGGGCTGCGCCGCGACGACCTGTGCCACGGCTCGCTTGGCGCATTCGGCGCCGGCTTTCGATAACTCATATCCAAGGTCGTCCATGCCGTAATCGGCCAACGACACGGACTGCGAGTTAAACGTATTGGTCTCGATGATATCCGCCCCGGCTTCAAGGTACTGCCGGTGAATGGCTTCAATGACATCCGGCCGGGTCACATTCAGGAGGTCGTTGTGTCCCTTGAGATCTTTGTTCCAGTTCCGAAAACGCTCTCCGCGAAACGCGGCTTCGTCCAGCTTATAACGCTGAATCATGGTGCCCATGGCACCGTCCAGGATCAGGATGCGTTCTCGCAGGAGGTCGCGAACTTCATGTACCGGCATGACTACCTATGTCTTTCTGCCATCGGGCGTCAGGTGTCTACCGACTGCGTCAATGGCTGGCAATGGAACGGCCATCATATCGGGAACGGACTTTTTTCAGCAAGCTATTGCGGGGGCTCTGCCTTGACATTGACTACCCTGGCCGATACGATGCCCACCATTGTCTGCCCGAGCCTGAGACAATCCTATGGCGCATCAGACAGTCTCCCGCCTATTGATCCTTTGCGTATGCTGCGTGAGTATCGCCCTGTCGGGACTCGATCCCCTGTGGGCAGGCCCCTATTTCGACGACGGCTACCTCGGACTCACCCAGACCGAACTGCACGAGAAGCTCGGCTTGCCACAGGCGGTCCGTGACCGCAAGGCCGCGTTGCGCGTCTTCACGTATTACCCGATCAGCGATTGGGATCAGTACTTCAAGAAGGTCGTCTCGCCGGAAAACGGAGAAGATGTCTACACCTTCAAGCGTGAGGGCATCGACGTGCGCTATTCATTCAGCTATACCTTCGACCCGAACGACCACAACGACCAACGGCCCCTGTTTGTGCGTCTCGTTGATATTGAGTTCACGCCGCCGGTCCCCTTGAGCAAGATTCCCCAACTTGTCCCGGAGTTCAAACCTTCAGAAGACGCGTCGGCGCCGGTCTTCCGATCCAACATCATGTTGCTTTTTTTTTCCGGGAGCCCCTCTCCTGAGGCGCGTTTTCTTGTGCGGGAAAAGGGGAAGGAAGCACTGGATTGGTCACTCACCTTCCAGATGTTTGCGCTGCAGGGACTGCCCGACCCCTTGACGGCAAAAGCTCCGATCGACCGTCTCGAAATCAGCACTCAGAGTCTACCGCTGGTGAAGCTTCGCCAACGCAATACCCATGAACCGGTCCTCAACCCCTACTCCAAGGCCTTCGCACAACAGCCGCCGCCGCCGCCGACTGTGAAAAAGATTCCGGTGCCGAAATACGCCGATTGAGTCGGCCCGGCCGGCTCTGCGCATTCACGCGTCACCACCCACATCGACCGTAGGACACATGTATCGCATGAACCGCCACCATGCCGCCGGTGAGTTACGGAGCGGACGGTTCGATCTGCTGTAACTGGCTGGCCGTGCGGGCATCTTGCGCACGATAACTTTGCTCGGTCTTGCTCTTCATCTTCCCCATAACATTGTCCATGGCCTGCTGCTCCGAGCCCGCCTGAGAGGAGCCGGCGATGATCCCGATCGGGGATGCCCCTACCACGGCGAAATGATAGACCGCCGCGACACCGACCAGCACCAGAGAAAATTTGCAAAGCAGCCGTACCGCGGGATTCGCACTGAGAAAGAGCAACACGAGCAGCGTCAACCCGCAGAAGCCGGCGACAATGACCACGGCGGTTTGATAGGCTGTGAGCCCCTTGATCTGCCGCGATCCAACCTTCGCCGCCACGACGGTGAGAATGTCGCCGATCACCCCTTGAGAGGCTGTGGACCTGCTGAGGGTTGTGTCATTACTGGGCGGCTGCGCGCCGGTTCCAGCAACCTCCCCGTTGGCCACTGTCCGCACGCGGCCGCGAAACTCCGCCGGCACTTGCTGCAGATTGTCCGTCAGGACGGCTTGGCCCTGCCCGTCCGTGTACACGTAGAG
>JACOEF010000992.1 GCA_024998705.1 Nitrospira sp. | reverse complement strand
GGCAAGAACCGCAAAAAACTGTTACTACTGCGAAGCGGAAGACCGCATCAAGATGACCTTTATGCTCTGCGGCCTCTGCCATCGGCACTTCTGCAGCGCGCATGGCGTGCCCGATCTGGAACAGTGCACCAAGTGTTTGGAGGCCAGCGAAGAAACGGAATAATCCTCACAGAATGCTGAAAAAGCCTGTCAGCCGCGTTCTCGCATCGCTCGGCCCCTCCACGTACCCCTGAGGGTACGCCTGCGGGCTCTCACTCGCTGCGGCCTTGCTGAACAGCCTTTTTGAGCATCCTGTGTTCAGGACATCGCTTCTCGAACGACCCTTGGGGAGAACGACTCTTCAGGCGGTCTTCTTTTTCCGCTTCTTCTCGATCCCCACCATGACGGACACCTTCGCTTGCCGCGACAAGGCTTGATCGATCCGGCTTTTCCCGTTGGTCGTCAGAATGACCAGGCCGTTATGATCCTCGATGCGCTGCAACAGATGAGCCGCTCCGGCGGCAGTAGTGGGCCCGGCGCCATCCTTGCTCGCCCGGCCTGTACCGAACAGCGCATCAGCCCCGTCGAAGAAAAGAATCGATCCACTCCGTTCCGCCTCATCAAACACCCGGTTGATGTTCTTCTCGGTTTCGCCGACTCTACGGCTCACGACGGAAGAGAGATTCACCTTCGCTAAATCTAATTGCAGTTCTTCCGCCACCAATTCCGCCGCCTTGTTCCGGCGAAGCGGAGTGGAACCGGACAGGACGACCACCGCCACCGACGGCCGCTTCGCGCGAGTGGCCTTTGCTCGGCGCGCCGGCGCTGCTTTCTTCGTCCCTGGTTTCTTCACCGCCTGCTTTGTGACCTTCTTGGCGACCGCGCGCGGACGCCGCTTCACCTGTTTCCCTGCCATGATTGACTTCCTCTCACATCAATATT
>JACOEF010000012.1 GCA_024998705.1 Nitrospira sp. | reverse complement strand
CGTGAGCTGCGAGCAGGTCACCACCACCTACATCAACGCCTATTACGAGGACATGGAGAAGCTCGGTGTGCGCCGCGCGACGCTCGAGCCGAGGGCGACGGAACATATCGCGGACATTGTGCGGCTGGTCGACACGTTGCTCACCAAAGGAATGGCGTATCGTGTCGACGGGGATGTCTATTTCCAGGTCGATCGGTATCCAGCGTATGGTCGGCTTTCGAAGCGGAACCTTGATGATTTGCAGGCGGGAGCCCGGGTGGATGTCGATGAGCGTAAACGTCACCCGATGGATTTCGCGTTGTGGAAGGGCAGCAGGCCCGGTGAGCCTTCCTGGGACAGTCCTTGGGGCCCAGGCCGTCCTGGCTGGCATATCGAATGTTCCGCCATGGCCATGCGGCATCTGGGTGAAACCTTCGATATCCACGGGGGCGGGATGGATTTGATTTTTCCGCACCACGAAAATGAAATCGCGCAATCCTGCGGCGCAACCGATAAAGAGTTTGCGCGATACTGGGTGCATAACGGATTTGTTCAGATCAATCACGAAAAGATGTCCAAGTCGTTGGGGAACTTTTTCACCATTCGCGAAATCTTTCAGCAATCGGAATGGCCCGATACGGTGACCGGCGAGATGATGCGCTATTTTCTCCTTTCGACCCACTATCGAGGCCCCTTGGATTTTTCCGATCAGAGTCTCAAGGAAGCGAAAAGCGCCCTCAACGGATTTTACGATCTCTTTGAACGGCTGAATGAATCCGACCCGTCCCATGGGGCGGCTGATCAGCTACTGCAGGAGGCGACGGTACGGACGCGAACGGCATTTGTGGCGGCCATGGAGGATGATCTGAATACGCCCAACGCGCTGGCAGCGTTGCAGACGCTACGCGGGGAGGCGAACAAGGCGCTTGAGGCCGGACTCTCCGGTGAGATGCGGCGAATGGTCCGACAGGAGTTTCGCGCTTTGGGCGTCGTGCTCGGTCTTCTGCAGACCGACACCTGGCGCTTTAAGGGGCAGGTGCCACAGCGAGCATCCGGGGACGCCGAGTCGACCGCAAAGACCTTGTCTGACGAGGAAATTGCCGTCAAACTTGCCGCGCGTCTGGCTGCGAAAAAATCGAAGAATTACACGCTCGCCGACCAGCTTCGAGCCGAGTTGGCCTCCCACGGTATTACGATTGAGGATCGGCCCGATGGCACCAGTCGATGGAAACGATGATTCACAGGAGGTGATCTACGGCCTCCACGCTGTGCGTGAGGCGCTCCGTGCCGGGGTTCGCCCGCTCCAGCGTCTCCTTGTCTTGGGAACCGACCGGCAGTTCGGGGAGATCATGCGCCTGGCCAGGGAGCAGCGCGTGCCGGTCCGTGTCGAACCGAGGGCCGCATTCGATCGGCTTGTTCCTTCGGGGCACCACCAAGGCGTGGTGGGTATGGTTGCGGCGAAGGCCTATGCGGAGCCGGATGAAATTCTTGCCTCCGCGCAAGCGGAGGGACAGACGCCACTTCTGGTGCTGCTGGATGGTGTCGAAGACCCACACCATCTAGGAGCGATTCTGCGGACAGCCGAAGCGTCGGGCGTGCAGGGCGTCTTTATTCCGGAACGTCGTGCAGTGGGGTTGACGAGTGTGGTGGCGAAGGCTTCCGCCGGGGCAGTCGATCATATGCCCGTGGGGCGTGTGCCGAATCTCTCACGCTTGATTGAACGTCTTCAAGCTGCGGGCGTCTGGGTCTACGCATTGGATGCTGACGCTCCCAAGGCCTATACGGCACTGGATTTCAGGGGGCCGGTGGCGCTGGTCTTTGGCGGGGAAGGGACGGGGGTTCGCCCAGGGGTGCGCGATACCTGCGACGATGTCGCCCACATTCCCATGCTGGGAAAAGTCAGCTCACTCAATGTTTCGGCATCAGCAGCCATCGTGCTGTATGAGGCCTTGCGTCAACGTCAGGGAGGGGCGGGGAAACAGTCGTAGGAGGGGGCGCGGGGCTTACCGGAGCTTCAGCATTTTCCCTTGAATCGCGGCCTTGAGCAATTGCGCGGTGTTGGAGACTCGAATTTTCTTCATCATGTTCGCCCGATGGGCTTCGACGGTCTTGACGCTGATTTTTAACCGCTGAGCAATTTCCTTGTTTTTGAATCCGGTCCAGATCAACTCAAGGATTTCCTGCTCACGAGTCGTGAGGGCTTCCGGACGTCGTTTTCGAGGGGGAAGGACCGGATCCGGTGCGGATACTTTTGCTCGAGGTTTTGGGGTCTTCGCGGCTGGTGACATGTACATCTAGCTCCACTTCGGGTAAAGACTAGTCACAGATGGAGGTGTGTCACCTCCTGTGCCAAATGGCTCCCGGATTATACGCAGTGCCCCTGGCGTTTGTAAATGGAAAGCGCGAGGGGGGAGGTGTCTCGTCTCTGCGGTTATTGACGTAGTTTATAATACCTATACTTAGAGAGGTGATTCATGTCCGGTCCAGCCCCATTACTACAGGCATATTCATGACCGTTTACCTCATGGTGCTGTTGTTTGGCGCGGTGATCGGTAGTTTCTTGAACGTCTGCATTTACCGGTGGCCTCGCGAGGAGTCGGTGGCTTGGCCGGCCTCTCACTGTCCCTCCTGCCGTCATGCCATTGCCGCCTATGACAACATTCCGATTCTGAGCTACCTGCTCCTGCAGGGCCGCTGCCGGGCTTGTCGTGCGCCGATTTCAATCCGGTATCCCTTGGTGGAAGCGGCCAACGCGATCGGATATGTGCTGGTCTTTTGGACGTTTGGATTTACAGCAGCAGCCTGGGCCTATGCAGCGTTGGTGTCCGCGCTGATAGTGGTGGCGGGGACAGACCTCTCTCATACCATGATTCCTGATGCCGTCACCTTGCCGGGAATTGTCATCGGTCTGTTGTGTGCCGTCTTGATCCTCCCGATCGGATTTGTCGATTCCTTGCTCGGTGTTTTGTTGGGTGGCGGGCTCTTGTGGTTCTTGGCCTGGATCAGTCCCTACGTCTTCGGGAAGGAAGGGATGGGGGGCGGGGATATCAAGCTGATGGCCATGGTCGGGGCCTTCCTCGGCTGGCAGCCGGTCTTGTTGGCCATTATGATCGGCTCGTTTCTAGGGTCTATCGTCGGTGTCGGGCTCATTGCGGCCGGCGTCCTGCGGCGCGATCAGTACATTCCGTTCGGACCCTTTCTATCCGTGGGATCTCTCCTTGCCCTGCTATTTCACCAGCCGCTCCTCACGTGGTATTGGGCCTTGATCGATCTTCCGCAGTAACTGCCTATAAATCGTTGACCAGAGCCGATTCGCAGGCATCTCGGTCTCGCGGATCTGTATCTGAACGGATGATTCACTGTATCCGATTCGGAACAGTTCAGAACTGTCCACCTTCAATTGTTTAATCGGTCTCCGGTAGCGAGTTTCCACCGCCGGCCTATTTCCTCAATATCTTCGCAGGTTCCCGTGATGTTTCGGCAAGGATGGAGCGCCGACGGGCGGGATGCGTCTCAGGCGTGAGCAACGGCATGGAACTTGGAAATGCTCTACGCGCTCGAGGAAAGGAGCCGGTATGAATGAAGGTGGTGGGAGTCTTGTGGAGGTGTGCACGGTAAT
>JACOEF010000991.1 GCA_024998705.1 Nitrospira sp. | reverse complement strand
TTCGACATTGTCGTCATTTCGACGCATGCAGGTGATGTTTCAGGCAAACGGGTGACCTATAAATTCACGGACAGCGAAGGTATTGCTCGATGCCTTGTATTCGATGAGGCTGTTGGGTTTGGATACGACCCCACAACCGAGAAAGTGTGCGTCCAAACATTCTGTCGTTTTCACGAAGTAGACGGAGTTGATTGGTCAGATTCGGTCGCGAAATCTTCCCTGTATGTAGGCTCAGCGATCTCCACCTGGTCAGCAATGGGCGATGTCCAGGAGCGCGCAAAATACCGAGTAGCAAGC
>JACOEF010000602.1 GCA_024998705.1 Nitrospira sp. | reverse complement strand
TCGTGTATTGGTTTTTTAGCTTCTATGGGATTTTATGTCCGATCGTAAGACCTTATATCTGCTCCGAAGACCGATTTCGGATCCGGCTCAATCCCTATTGCCCTCCGCTTCGTCCGATGTATCGTCTACTGCCTGTTCACTCGTGCTCTTGGAAGAAGCAGTGGGGGCGTCACCGACGTTTCCCGGAACGATCTACGTGCTGCCATCTGCAACAGGCATTGCGGCAACTCCCGCTTCCGGAAAGATCATCTCTTATCGAGATCTTGTCGGATTGATTGCGGAGCATGATTCGATCATTGTGCTGTAGTCCGGCTTTCTTCTCTTAGTTATCTTCTTAATAAAGAGAAGAATCGGAGTCGTCGGAGTAGGAGTAGGCTATGTGGGTTCTGTGGATGAATGCGAAGAGGTCCGTGGTTGTTGACGATCGAAG
>JACOEF010000990.1 GCA_024998705.1 Nitrospira sp. | reverse complement strand
GTTTAAGGGGGTGAATCGATCGATTGTTTGCGGTTTTTTTCCGTGGGCTACGGTGACCCCCCCGCCGAGTCATGCGCGGTTCGAATTGGGCCGAGGGACAGTCTGGCGAGCCTCATGGGGTTGTCGTGGTTTTTGATGACAACGGCGAGCAGGGCGGGCATGTAGGTCGTATCGCAAAGTGCGATGGCGCTGGTTGTTATCGACCATTGGTGAACGGCGGAGCCTGGGTTCAAAAGGGTGCGTGGGAGGCAGTTGCTCGCAGGTGGGGGCTGTGAAAGGCGGGATCACAAGAGCGTGCGTCGAGTTGGGGAGCGGCTGGGGATAGACAGGTTTCGAGGGAAATCAACGGTAGCGTGCTTGAATCTTGCTGGACAGGCCGCCACGTGCCGAAAAGTCGCCTGTGACTTGAGCCCAAACTGGTCGGCACGCGCGTACGATGTCGTGGAGGATGCGATTGACGGCATTTTCGTAGAAAATTCCAACGTTTCGATAGGCGTGGATGTACATTTTGAGCGCTTTGAGCTCGAGGCAATGTTTGTCGGGTTTGTAGTGAAGGGTGATAGTTCCGAAGTCGGGCAAATTCGTCTTAGGGCAAATGGCGGTGTATTCGGGGATGACGATCGTGATGTCGTATCCCTTGTATTGGTTGGGGAAAGTCTCAATATCGGGCAGCGGAATAGAGATTCCGCTCTTGGCGTGCCGTTCGTTGTAGCCGAGCTTGGTTGTTGCCCCGTCTCGCTGCCGTTTCTTGCTGTCCTTCCCTGTCACCCGTTCACCCCCACCATACTGTTAGACTTGTTTCATCCACTCCAGCTGGCCCAGCTCATTGAGTTTATTGTAAAGCGTGACCCACGGGCAGGTCATATCCGGGTAGACCTCGCAGAAGCCGCCTTTACGCACACCCCCGCACGGGCCGTGGCTCATGAATTTCGGGCATTCGGCTTTGAGTGAGCCGTCCGGAATCGGGGGGCGCTTATGCACCCCTCCAGCATGCTCCTCGCCATGTTCTTCCCCTGGAACTATAACTCGTATAGGCATAGACGCAGTGTAGACTGAAATGCGTGAAGCAACAATCTTTACCCGCTTCCCGCATGAACTTCAACTGAATTGCGTGATGAATCGGGTGTGGAGGAGGAGAAAAATCTTCG
>JACOEF010000266.1 GCA_024998705.1 Nitrospira sp. | reverse complement strand
GGCGCGTGAGCAGGGGAAGGAACCAATCCTGTGGGGGAGCGGAACTCCGTTGCGCGAGTTTCTGCATGCGGACGACTGCGCCGAGGCCTGCCTGTTTCTGATGGAGCGTTACTCCGATGCACAGATCATGTATGTCGGAGCTGGGCAGGAAATTTCTATTGGCGAATTGGCAACGTTGATTGCCGAGGTGGTCGGATATCGGGGGGCAATCCACTGGGACCGTACCAAGCCGGATGGCATGCCACGGAAGTTGATGGATGGAAGGCGGATGCAGACGCTGGGATGGAAGCCGGCGACGTCGTTACGAGCGGGGTTGACCGAAACGTATTCGTGGTATAGAAGGCATGTCGTTGTGCGGTCGATCGCTCATCCATAACAGATGGACGTGAGTTTCTTTGACTGTGTTCTTCGAAGGCAGATCCAGTGATGAAGCCGGTTATTAGGGGGTTCATTCAAGCACGAATGTCCTCCAGGCGTTACCCGGGGAAGGTGCTCGCTCCGTTTCGCGGAGAAGCGATGATTCGTCACGTCGTGCGCGCCGTCGAAGAAGCGCTTTCCGCCGAGCACGTGATTGTGGTAACGAGTGTAGAATCCTCCGATGATCCGCTTGAGCGCTATATCGAATCTCTCGATAGGCATGTGTACCGAGGTCCGTTGGACAATGTGCTGGCTCGTTTCGTGGCCTCTGCGCAGGAGTATCCCTGTGATTGGATCATGCGAATCAACGGCGATAGCCCATTGCTGGCTCCTGAGCTAATCCGGCTTGTGGTGTCTCATGTGAACCAGGGTGTTCCGGATGTGGTAACCACCATTTTCCCCCGATCGTTTCCGAAAGGGCAGAATGTGGAACTCATCAGGGTCAGTGCGCTGCAGTCGATCGTTATGGACGATACCACTCGGGACGACCAGGAGCATGTCACCCCATATTTCTATCGACACCCGGACCGATTTCAGATTGTGAATGTGGAATCCGGCGATCGGAGGTTCGCGGATCTCAGTCTGGCTGTGGATACGATCGAAGATCTGTGTCGGCTTGAACAGTTATCAACTGAGGAACTTCGTCGCTTCAGCCCGCCGGTTTTGGCGACGAGCAGCGCCTCATCGTAATCATGTTTCGAGTGGTGTAACCAGAAAGATACGATAGACATGAGTGACAACGTACCCATTCCATTTGCCCGCCCCTGGATTACCGACGGGGATCGACAGGCGGTCCTAGAGGTGCTGAACGGGCATATCTTGACCCATGGTCCGCAGTGCAAGTCGTTCGAGCAGGAGTTCGCAGAGTTTCTCGGCGGTGGCCATTGTGTGTCGGTCAGTTCCTGCATGGCAGCCCTGCATCTGGCGTATCTTCATTTTGGTATCGGCCCAGGCGATGAGGTCATCGTCCCGGCACAAACCCATGCCGCAACGGTTCATGCGGTGGAATGGGTCGGAGCCACGCCGGTATTTGTCGATTGCGATTCCAGGACCGGAAATTTGACCGCCGCGGCAATCAGTTCGGAGCTGACCCCTCGGACGAAGGCGATCTCAGTCGTGCATTTTGCGGGGATTGCGTGTGATATGCCCCCCATCGTCGATCTTGCGCAGCGGCATGGCCTGAGAATCATCGAGGACTGTGCGATTGCGTTGGGCGCGCGACATCAAGGGCGCCATGTCGCGCTGTTCGGAGATGCCGGATGCTTTTCATTCTATCCGGTCAAGCACATGACCACGGGTGAAGGTGGAATGTTCGTCACTCGCCATGAAGCGGTTGCTTCTGCTGTCGCCAGGCTGCGCGCGTTCGGCGTGGACCGTACACACAGTGAGCGAACGGTGCCGGGCATGTATGATGTGCCAAGCCTCGGATTGAACTATCGGATGAGTGAGATTCAGGCCGCCCTTGGCCGTTCCCAGCTTCGGCGAATGCCGGACGTACTGACGCAACGGGCGTCGTTGTTCAATCAGTATCGGACACTCTTGGGGGATCTGCCGCAAGTCCGTCTGATCGACACCGATGCGCCCGAGTCACGGTCCAGTCACTATTGTGTGAGCGCGGTATTCGAAGGAGAATATGCGGGCAGGCGAAATGACGTCGTGACGAAACTAAATGCGTCTGGAATCGGGACCAGTATCTACTATCCGCAACCCGTTCCCCGTATGACCTACTATCGAAACAAGTATGGCTTTCTGCCTGGTGCGCATCCCCAAGCGACCCGCATTAGCGATCAGTCCGTCGCGCTGCCGCTCGGTATGCATATGACGGGGAGAGATGTCGACAGAGTCGTAGCCATGCTGAAGCAGAGCCTGGCAGAGACTGACAGTGGGAAAGGAACCGGACGGTGAGCAAACTCCAAGGACGGAAAATTGCGCTGATCGGTGGCGCTGGGTTCATTGGCCATAACCTTGCGTTGAATCTTGCAAAACTCGGTGCGGATGTCCACGCGGTGGACAGTCTACAGGTGAACAATCTTGGCGCGTTCTCAAATTCGCACGACGATGCCAATAAGTCGCTCTACCTTCACTTTATTCACGAACGACTACAGCTGTTACAAGCGGCTCAAGTCCCGCTGCATGTCGTCGATGCGCGGGACTATCATGTCCTGTCTCGGTGCCTCAACGAAATTAAGCCGGATACGATCGTGCAGTTGGCAGCGATCGCCCACGCGAATCGCGCGAACAAAGATCCGTACAGCACTTTCGATCATAGCTTGCGAACGCTGGAGAACGCACTCGACTGCGCCAGGGGGTTAGATGCCCAGTTTATCTATTTTTCCTCCTCGATGGTGTACGGGAATTTTGACGGGGAAGCCGTGACCGAGGAGCGTCACTGTGAACCGCTCGGGATCTATGGCGCGCTGAAATATGGAGGAGAGAAACTCGTTATTGCGTATAGCCAAGTCTTCGGCCTTTCTTACCCGATCGTCAGGCCGTCTGCATTATACGGCGAACGTTGTGTCAGTCGTCGTGTCGGTCAGGCATTCATTGAGTCGGTCCTTCGCGGGGCGCCTCTGAGCGTGAACGGGGATGGGAGTGGTGCCCTCGACTTCACATATATCCAGGATCTCTTGCAAGGTCTGGTGCTCTGTATTGTCAAAGACGAAGCACGGAACCAAATTTTTAATTTGACCTATGGGGGGGCGCGGTCGCTGAAACAGATGGCTGATATCGTGCGTGGCCAATTCCCCAATGTCGAAATCAAATACCAGCCGCGTGATGTGCTGATGCCTGAGCGCGGAACCCTTTCAATTGAAAAGGCAAAGCGATTGCTAGGGTACTCTCCCCAGTATCCGTTGGAGCAAGGGTTCGTGCGGTATATCGAGTGGTACAAACAATTGTCCCAGATGCATCCACGATTTTTCGGGAGCGAGCGTGTCCATGCGTAGGCGTGGTGGGTGCCGCTTGTGAAGTTGTTCGGTAAGGACCTCGAGCGGGATGTCCTCGTCGTCGCCGAGATAGGCGTCAATCATGAAGGCGACGTGGATCTCGCCGCCAATCTCATCCGGTTAGCCCATGAGGCGGGGGCTGATGCGGTCAAGTTTCAGAGCTACACGCCTGAACGGTTCGCCTCAGCCTCCGATCCGGTTAGAGCCCAGCGGGTCAGACGGTTCTGTCTTGATGAGCACGCCCATTACCGTTTGGCTGAGTTCGCCGCTGGCATCGGCGCCAACCTGTTCTCGGCGGCTATTACTGAGGACGTCGTGCCCTTGTTGGGCCGGCTGTTCCCGGTCATCAAAGTTGCCAGCGGAGATTTGAACTTTGAACCGATCGTTCGCGGCGCAGTTGCTTCCGGCAAGTCAGTGATCCTCTCAACGGGAAACAGTACCGTTGCGGAAATCGAGCAGGCGCTGCTCTGGTGTCAAGCGGAGCTCGGGGCAGGGGTGCTCAGAGAGCGAGTGGCGCTTCTCCATTGCGTGTCCGCCTATCCGACGCCCATTGAGCAAGCAAATCTATTGAGCATCCCGTTTCTAAAGGAACGGTTCGGTCTGTGCACGGGCTATTCCAATCATGTCCTTGGCATGGAGGTCCCGCTTGCGGCGGTGGCGCTGGGAGCCAGGATTCTCGAAGTGCATGTGACTGATCGGAGCCAGGGACGGGAATTTCGCGACCACGCCATTTCCTTCGAGCCGCACGAACTAGCTCAGTTGGTGAAACGAGTTCATGCCGTTTCCGCCAGCCTGGGACGATTCGAGAAGGTGCCCCAGCCGGCTGAATTGGAGATCCGGCAAGCGATGAGAAAAGGCATTGTGGCGGCACGAGATCTCTCGCCTGGGAACCTGTTGTCCCGTGAGGATCTGATGTACGCGCGTCCGGCCACCGAGTTCGAAGCCGCTGAATTGCCTCGCCTGATCGGTCAACGGCTCAACGTGAGGCTTCGGTGTGGTGAACTCGTGCCGCGAGGCGGCGTCGAGAACGCCTGAGGGGCATTGTAATGGGCCAACTGCGTGTCGGTGTAATCGGCCTCGGTGTCGGGGAAAAGCATGCGGAAGCGATTGCCGGCATACCTGAGTGTGAGCTAGCCGTCATCTGTGACACGAACCCGACGAGACTTGCGGCGGTAGCCGAAAGGTTTCCGGGTGTCTTGGCGGTGCAGTCCGATACCGACGTCCTCGATGATCCTGCCATTGATCTGGTCTGCATCGCCAGTTACGATGACAGTCATTTCTCTCAAACGATGCGGGCCTTGGAGCAAGGCAAGCATGTATTCGTCGAGAAACCCTTCGTGCTCCACGAAGAAGAGGCGGTGCTCGTTCGAGAGCAGTTGCGGAGGTATCCGAACCTTCGCTTGTCCTCGAATTTGGTCTTGCGACGATCCCCGCGGTTTTTGGACCTCCGACAGCGAATCATTGCCGGCGATTTCGGCGCGCTCTACCATTTGGAGGCCGAGTACAACTATGGTCGTCTAGAAAAGATCATCGAGGGGTGGCGAGGGAAGTTGTCTTTTTATTCCGCCGTTCATGGCGGCGGCGTGCATGTTGCCGACCTCCTCATGTGGCTTGCGCGCGATCGGATTGTCGAG
>JACOEF010000143.1 GCA_024998705.1 Nitrospira sp. | reverse complement strand
CGCCGCTTCAAGTTTTTTTCCACACGCACGATTTTGATTACAAGTTTTTCGGCCCGGTCCGTCTTTACCTATTGAAGCGCCGAGTGCGCGTCGCTCGGCCTCTGCCTGGATACGTGCGCTAATTCATGCCGGACTCTTAGAGGGGGAATGATGCATCTCTCATGGCAAACCTTCGTCACACTCTCCGTATCAGCCCTTCTCGTGCATACGACTGGAAACCTGGCTGAAGCGCAAAGCGAGCGTCTCACCACGCCGAACCACAGTCCACGCCTCCTTGCTCAGGCCAGCACGATTACTGAGACATCAGAACCGATGGAATTCAACCTTCCGCCGCAGGCCTTAGGGTCCGCTATCACCGCATTCGGCGACCAAGCCAACTATCGTCTCTTGCTGCCATCCGACATGGCCGAAGGAAGGAGCACCAACGGCATCAGCGGTCATCACACCCCCGAGGAAGCCTTAACACTGATGCTCGCGGGAACCGGCCTGAGCTATCGCATGACGGAGGCCAGAACGATGACGTTGGAGCCAGTAGCGGCAACGCCCTTGCCTCCCGCCCCAGTAAGTCAGGAACCCCTGCGGTCCGCTCAGAACACTCAGGTACACGCAGCGCCCAAGCCGGTGAAAGTGCCGGAAATCGTCGTGAAGGAAGTCGGAGATCGCGGGTATGCCGTCGATGAATCCTCTTCGGCCACGCGTATTCCTGCTCCGATTCATGACACACCACGTTCCGTGGAGGTGGTAACCAGGCAGGTGTTGGACGATCAAAAGGTCATTCGCTTCAGCGACGCCCTCCGGAACGTCAGCGGCGTCTCGCAGTCCAGCACGCAAGGCGGACAAGGCGGAACCTTCATGATTCGAGGCTTCGCCTCCGAGCTGAACGTCTTCAAGAACGGCTTCCGGGACGATAGTACGTTCAGTGCCCGTGCGCAACGCGACATCATCAACATCGAGTCCATTGAAGTCGTGAAAGGGCCGCCGTCCTATCTGTACGGCCGCTCTGATCCAGGCGGAATCATCAACCAAGTCACCAAAGCGCCGTTGAGAAATTCCTACTATTCGGCCGAGATGATCGTCGGTAGCTACGGGCTGTACCGCCCCACGATTGACATCGGCGGCCCCCTGAACGAGAGCAAGACCCTCACCTATCGGTTCAACGGCATGTATGAATCGGCGGAGAGTTATCGGGATGGCGTGAAAAGCGAACGCATCTTCCTCGCGCCGACCTTCGGATGGGAAATGAGTTCACGGACGACGTTGCGGTTCGAGGCCGAATATATGTTCAACCGAGCGCCCATCGATCGCGGACTCGTCGCCATCGGCAACGGGGTCGCTCCGATTCCAGTGTCGCGATTCCTGGGTGATCCCTCCCGGAAGATAGAAACACATCACGGGAAAGCGACGCTCACCCTGTTGCATGACATCAACCAGATGTTCCGGTGGCGAACCGCCTTCAGAGCCGCCGTCACCAGCAGCCGCTATTCAAGTCTTGAATCCAACTTCCTGGTCGGAGCCGAGAGCGACGGCATCTTGAATCTGGCGAGGTATGAACTTCCGACGACGGTCCAGAGTCACTACTTGCAGAATGAACTCCATGGCAACTTCACCACCGGTTCGATCAAACATAAAACGATCATCGGAATCGAACTCGGCAGGGAAAACTCATCGGCCACGGCCTCGGGAGATTTCGGCGGCGACACGAGCACGCCGGGGGCGTTCAGCTATATCAATATCTTCAATCCCAACGACCGGTTATTCCTGAATCCGGCCCTCACAAAATTCAGTGACTCCAGCACGCAGAATAACGTCTTCGGCGCATATTTCGGCGACCAGGTGGACCTGCTGGACAATCTGCACGTGCACTTCGGCGGACGGTTCGACATCTTTGATCAAACCGTCACGAATCGTCCCGACGACTTCATCGCCACCGGCAGTCAAAACACCCAAACCAATTCGGCGTTCAGCCCTTCAGTCGGTGTGGCCTACCAACCCTGGAAGCCCATCACGCTGTTTGCGAATTACACGGAATCCTTCGCGCCACAAAGCGCCGGCTACAGAAGCATCAGCAGCACCCCATTCAATCCGGAACGCGGCAAGTCCTATGAGGGCGGCATCAAGTATCAGGCATTCGAAGGACGGTTACGTTCGGCAGTTGCACTCTTCGATACCAGGAAGAAGAATGTACTCACAGCCGATCCGCTCAACGGCTTTTTCTTCTCCGTTGCGACGGGAGAACAACGCAGCAAAGGCGTGGAGTTCGACATCACGGGCCAGATCTTGCCTGGATGGGACATCATTGCGAACTATGCCTACATCGACACGCGTGTGACGAAAGACCTCTTGTTCGCGGAAGGAAGTCGGGCGCCCAACGCGGCCCTCCATCAGGGAAGCTTGTGGACGACGTACTTCTTCCAAGAAGGAGTCGTGAAGGGGTTCGGCGCCGGAGTCGGCATGTATGCGCAAGGCAAGCGGAACGGGATTTTCCAATGTCAGGATCCCGCCAATTGCCAAGCGCCATTCGAGATGGCCGGGTATGTCCGGATGGACGCGGCGGTCTACTATCGCAAGCAGGAAGTGTTCAACAAAACCAACTTACTCGCGGCCATCAACTTTACCAATGTGCTCGACCATCGCTATTTCAGCGGTGCGCAAAACTTCCGCGAAATCGTGTACACCGGTGCGCCGTTTACGGCCATCGGATCCGTCAAGTTTGAGTTCCACTGACCATCGTGCCTGCCCCCTGCGGCAACCACAAGGGTGAGTCTCGCGGTGAGACTCACCCTTGTCCTTCTTCAACGACCAGGCAGGCCGACTACAGATACAGGTGATTCATGGGGCACACCAGTCCCACGAGTCGCCGCTATGACCAGCGCCATCGGTCGAATTATTTCACGGAATCAGGACAGGCCGAGATGAAGTGTCGCTTGAACTTTGAGAGAGGAAGCACCACCAGCTCCCCACAGCGCTGGCACTTCACGACGACCCCTCGTTTTTCGAGTCGAGCCGTGAGTCTGCCACAGAGACACCGTACGTCTTTTACCATCTGAGAAACTGTCTCTTTATTCGACATACTTGTTTTCTACCTACCCATCCGATCACAACCCCTTCTTAGTAGGACGCATGAGCCACACAAAACCTTACCCTGCGACTTCCTGGCTCTGAACGAATCCGCCTCCCTTCTGTAGGCGCCGAGGTGTGGTTTCAAGCGGCTCACTCGTCTTATTAAGAAAGGGATACTTGTGTCCTCCACCTGCGCGAATCTCCTGCACCGGACGACGGGCGCACCCGAATATAGGAAATGATCGTCAGCCAACGCCATCCCCTCCGAACACCTTCAACAACGTCCCGTCTGCAGAGCTCCGCCCCTGCAGCGCCTCCGCCATTGCCCCAGTCTTCCCGAAAACGTTGGCGAGTGCGGTGGCTCAACCTGCACCTCTATATAGGCCTGGTAGGCGGCGCGCTCTTCGTGCTCACTAGCCTCACCGGCAGTCTCTTGGTCTTCAACAAAACGATCGACGAATGGATGAACCCCGAACAATTGGTGCGGACGGCAGGAACGGATCTCCCGCTGAATCAGATCGTGGCGGCCGCACAAGCTGCGCATCCGGACTGGCCCGTACCCGACAGTCTCATCTTTCCGCTCCACGAGCAGGACAGTTTCTAGGCCTGGTTCAAAGCCCCACATCAGGACGCCGACGGCGACGATTGGAGGGTCGTGACGATCGATCCCTCCAGCGGTCGCACCCTCAGCGACCGGCAGTGGGGCTCCTACTTCGTCTCGTTCATCTATGAACTCCATCAAGGCCTTCTCTTAGAAAAAGTCGGCGAGGTCGTTGTCGGCATCCTAGCCCTGTTCTTCCTCCTCTCCATCACCACTGGGCTCTACCTCTGGTGGCCCGCCGCAGGAAAATTCCGTCGTACCCTCTCCTATCAAAGCGGAGGAAGTCCCGTCCGACAACAGTACGATCTCCACAAGCTCAGCGGCCTTGGCTCCGCCCTGGTGCTGAGCCTGCTGGCCGCCACAGGATTCTATTTGGAGTTCCCGGACGCGGTGATCTCGGTGGTGCGCTGGGTTTCTCCCGTGCAGGACACCTCGCCCCAGGCAGAACCGCGCTCGGACCTCCGCGAAGGAGCGGCATCGATTCTTCCCGAGCAGGCCGTCGCCATCGCAAGGGACACCTTTCCCGCTGCTCGCGTCATATGGCTGGGCCTGCCTCACGACCAGCAAGACACCTTCGGCGTCGGACTGCGGCAACCGGGGGAAGTGCGTCAGGCAGGAGGGCACAGCGAAGTCTGGATCGATCAATACAGCGGGGCAGTCCTGCGCGTGCAGGATGGGCAGCGCTTCACCGGCGGAGAACTGTTTCTCGCCTGGCTCTTCCCACTGCACAACGGCGAAGCGTTCGGCCTGACCGGACGCTGGCTCGTGTGTGTCACAGGTCTCATGCCGTTGATCCTTTACGTAACCGCGTTACGTATGTGGTGGATGAAGAGAACCGCACGATTGCGACAGCGAGCCAGATAATGGTCCGCGACGACGCGGGAGGCCGTCCTGACGACACTCACGCAATCTCCGGCGGTACCGGATGAGAGCGGCAACCGGCACAGAGCCCGTACAATTCAAGATTCCGTCCGGTGAGGTGGAACCCGTTTGCCCGAGCGACCTGTTGCCGTAACCCTTCGATAGCCGGATCCTCCAACTCCACGATATGACCGCAGCCTGTGCAGATCAGATGATCGTGATCTCCCTTCGTTGAAATGTTGTCATAGTGGGTCTCCTCGCCGAAGCGGCGCGCCTGCGCAAATCCGTTTTCGCACAGCACACGCATCGTCCGGTAAATCGTATTCAGCGGTGTTCGACGCCCGTTTCGATTCAGTAAACCGTACAAACCGCGGATGGTGATGTGGTCCTGCTTGAGAAAGGCCAACACAATTTCCTCCCGCTGTGGACTCCATCTCATGCGGGAACGGCCCAGGCTCAATCGGACCCGCTCGATCGCTTCTTGAGTCGCGAGGGCTCTCTTCCCGGGGATCGTACCCGGACATGCCGATGGCCCGACTGCAGCAGTTGCACGATTCACAGATCGCCCCTCCCTTTGCTTGTCCAATCCCTGCTGAATAAGACGTATGAAGGGGCCTGCGACCACACCTCGATATTCGGCTCCGGCCAAATGTACCCGGAAAACGAACATTCCCTTTTGCACAGATCCGGCCATAGTATTCGCGCGCCGCAACTCACAACCACACCATCCTGTGTTGCAAACGGAATCCAACTGAGTGGATGCACAGACCCCGCTGGAAATGTCGACGCTGGTCAGGGAGCACGGCCAGGACCTGCAGCAATTCCTGACTCGCCGCCTAGGCTGCACGGAAACCGCCAAGGATCTGCTCCAGGATACGTTTGTTCGCCTGCTGCAGAACAGATCCGGCGAGGTCCTCACCAATCCGCGCGCCTTTCTCTTTCGCATCGCCACGAATCTCGTGATCGACCACCATCGTCGGCGACACTACCGAGAAACCGTGACGCTCGACGACCCTGAACGCCCGATCGACCAGGCCGACCCCGCACCCTCGATCGAAACCGTCGTTTGGTCGAAGCAGCAGGTGGCACGGCTGAAACAGGTCATTGAGGAACTGCCTCCCAAATGCCGGCAGGTGTTTGTGCTCATCAAGTTTCACCACGCAAGCCATGCCGATGTGGCCGCCAAGCTGGGGATTTCCCAAAGCACCGTCGTGAAGCACATGGTCAAAGCGGTGGATTTTTGCAGAAGCCGACTCGAAGATCTTCCACCCTGAACGAAACGGCCGGAATGGATGTTCTCCCCGCCTCGCTCGTCTATTGTTAGTGGGACCCTGTCGAACCGACAGATGACAGGCCAACGACCGACGCGCTACCATGACGACTTCAATGGACACACCAGAACGCGAGAGACTCGCTTCGACCGCATCCGAGTGGCTGGTACGAATGGAGTCCGGCACGATCCCGGCCGCCGAGCGGCTGCGCTTCACGGAATGGCTCTCCTCAGACCCTGCTCATCAAGAGGCCTATCGGAAGGCAGAGCGATTCTGGCCCGCCCTGGATCAGATGAATCCCCACGACATCCACGAGCTCGATCGTTATCTCACAGAAGACGCGCCGACAACTTCACGAGGACATTCACGCCCTTGGCGGCGCGTCACGGCGATGGCCGCAAGCCTCCTGCTCGTCGCAGGGATCGGGCTCTGGCTCACAATCGCCTGGTTGCCGCTCGGCGATTACCGCACCGCGGTCGGAGAACAGCGCACGATCTCCCTGGCCGATGGATCGATCGTGCAGCTCAATACGGATACGGCGTTGTCCGTGTCGCTGACGGAACAGGGACGGCGGCTGACGCTTCATCGGGGAGAAGCGTTCTTTACCGTCGCACCGGATGCGGCTCGCCCTTTTGAGGTTGAAGCCGGCAGCGGCACGATCCGGGCGTTGGGCACGGCGTTCAACGTGAGAACAGGCTCCGATCGCACCACCGTCACCGTCACCGAACACAGCATCCGAATCCGCGTAGGAAACGAAACGTCCGCCGACGTTCATGCGGGAGAACGCCTTCGGTACCGGCCGGATGGAGGGATCGATCAGGTGGAAGAGGCGGACGTGGACCGGACACTGGCCTGGCGGCATCATCGCTTGATCTTCGAGAACCAACCCTTGCCTGAAGTCCTGGCCGAAGTGGCACGCTACCGTTCAGGACGACTCGTGATCCTCCGGGATGACTCATTGAAAACC
Organism: Nitrospira sp.; assembly: GCA_024998705.1. Taxonomy (GTDB): domain Bacteria; phylum Nitrospirota; class Nitrospiria; order Nitrospirales; family Nitrospiraceae; genus Nitrospira_A. Next base: position 1,563 of record JACOEF010000143.1, on the reverse strand, counting down.
CTCCCCGTCACCGGCTCCTTCGACACCGAGCGACTGGATCACCTCCTTCCCGCCATCGAAGAAAGCCTCCCCGTCCGAGTCGTTACGTTCGCCGATCGCGTCATCCTCCTCTATCGAGGCCTCCCCAAGAAATCCTGAAATTTTTATCGGACACTAGACCTTTCCTCCATCCCGTCCGTCGTAGTGAGTGGGCCGCAAGACGGCCGCACACCCATCGCACCACGACGGAAAGGATCACGCAATGTTCCGAACCATCACGACGCTCTGGACTCGTCGGGACGCCTCGGCCCGACCAGGCGCCTGCAGCGCGATTCACATACTGTTCTGCAGTGTCCTCCTCATATTGTCGAGTCACGGTGCCCTGGCCCATGCGCAAGAGCCGTCTTCCACGGCCTCGCGATCCTTTGCGATCACCCCGCAAGCCCTGTCGTTCGCCCTGCTTCAGTTTTCGGAGGCGACGAATATCGAAGTGCTGTTCGATGCGACCATCGCCCGCGATATTCAGACGCAAGGCGTCTCCGGCGACTATGCCCCTGAGGACGCCCTTCGGATGCTGTTACGCGACACAGGCCTCTCCTATCGCACCACAAGCGCCGGAAGCGTCACCCTCGAGCAGGCCGCCGTTCTCCCGATCGTACCGGCTCCGGTGGTTCACAACCCATCGGTCGAGTCGACGCCACAGGCTGCGCCAGGGCCCCTCGCGCAGAAGTCGGTGAAGGTCCCGGAAATCGTCGTGAAAGACATCCAGGAGCGCGACAACGATACCCAAACCTATGTCGCCGAGGAGTCCACGACGGCCACCAGAACCGATACGCCGATTCGCGATGTCCCCCAATCCATTCAGGTGATCACACGCAAAGTCATCGAAGAGCAGCGCACCTTCCGGCTCCAGAACACGCTGGAGAACGTGTCCGGCATCAACGCCACCGAATCCGCGGCGTCCCTCTACGACTCCCTCATTATCCGGGGCTTCAGCGCGACGGACCGCAGCTACTTCCGCAACGGCCTGCTCGATCCCTTCGCCCAGTTCACGGCCTCAGATACGTACAATATCCGCCGGCTTGAAGTGCTGAAAGGTCCGGCCGCCGTCCTCTACGGACAGGGAGATCCGGGAGGTGTGATCAACATCATCACGAACAAACCCCTGCCCAATGCAGGCTATTCGGCCAACGTCACGTTAGGGAACTTCAACTTCTACCGATCCGAGCTGGATGCCACCGGCCCGCTCAATGCCGACAAGACCGTCTTGTATCGGTTGAACGTGGCGGGACAGAAAGCCAATAGTTTTATCGACTTTGCCAATCGCGACCTCGCAGCCATCGCACCCAGCATCACCTGGCTCATGAGCTCACGCACCACACTGACGGTGGAAGCCGATTACCTCAGGCGGTGGAGCAACGACCCTTACGGACTGCCGGCGCAAGGCACCATTCTCCCCAACCTTAACGGTCCCATTTCACGCAACCGTTCCGTTACTCTGGGCGACTTCAGTACCCTCAACCGCACGTCCTATCGCTTCGGGTATGACCTGACGCATCAATTCAACGACAACTGGTCCATTCG
>JACOEF010000214.1 GCA_024998705.1 Nitrospira sp. | reverse complement strand
ATTGAAGATTTGGAGCAGATCGGCTTTCTGGCCGTCAGGAAGGCCACTGAGAAATGGGACTTTTCCCGCGGCAACGCCCAATTCCAAACCTTCCTCTATCGCTATATCCAGAAAGCCTACCAAAGCGAATTCGATGGCCGGGACAAGTTGGTCGAAATCAGGGACAAGGACGACCAATACGTCAAGACGCTTCCCTATTCCACTTTCGTCAAAGAGAAGCGGCGCTTACACAGCCAGGGCTTCAAGAGTCGGATCTTCCGGAGACTCGTCCCTCTGGCGACTCACGAACCAGCCGTCGCCCCTGACGGCTCGTCTGACTCGTCGGCACAGACCGAACTGCTCGGCACCGACGACGTGCTGACATTCGCGGCCATCGATCGGTTCATCGAATTCTCGCGCAGGCCCACCAGGACGCTCCCCGAACCGACCGCCCTCGATCATGACTTCTTGACCGCGTCGGAGTTGGCGAACACGGGATTCTCCCCTGGCAGCAGCGGCCCCGCGCGTCAGGCACGGAAACGTCGGACCTATGCCAACTGATACGACACGGACCCTCGCCGAAACCATCTGCCGAGAGATGGGACTCCATGCGGGCCCGACTGCAGTGCCCACGGAACCCGTGCTCCCCATGGGTGGGTTCCGGGATATCTGCCGGGCCCACAACATTCCCTGCAGCGATTGGAAGCTCTATCGCTGGTTAACCCTGGAACGCGAGAGTCTGCCCAGCCTGGTACAAGCCATCCTCCAGCATGCACCGGCCCAGTGGTATCTCGTCACCACCCCCTCTCAAGGCCGCTATCGAGGTCGGCAATATGTCGTCCCTCTCCGTTATTTGTCCGAGATCCATCGCGCCTTTGCGATCCAGCGGCGGTTGACCAAGAACCTCGCTGAGCCAACATCCAGTGCTCAACAGATTGCCAATACCATCCTCCGCCGACAACCCACCATTACCAGTCATCAACTGCAACGGGAGCTTCATCGTCGCGGCCATGATTTGTCCCGACGCCACATTTACAGAATCATCGCTCGTCACAGCCAACAACAAGGAGTCCGGCATGCAGATCATCATGATTCCCACCTCACAAATCCGAGTCCATGAGGAGTACGCCACGCTCTTTCCACCCCTCACCTCGGCAGAGCGAGAAAGCCTGAAAACCAGCATACTCGAAGCCGGGATTCACGATCCCCTACGAGTAGAACGACAGCCCACCGACACAGCTTCCGTCCCGCCTTATGTGGTGCTCGCGGGCCACCATCGCCTGAGCATCGCGCAGGAACTCCACATCCATGAGGTGCCCTGCATCGTCGTCATGACCTTGGAACTGAAGGTCGCCGCACTCTTCGATAATATTCATCGACGCCAATTGCCCGACGCGCTTCGGCAACACATGCAGGATGAGGAGCGGCGCTATCGGACCAGGCTCAGGGAACGGCTGATTCCAGAAATCTTGGATGTCTTGCCCATGCTGCCTCCGGAAATCCAACTCCAACTGACACAATCCAGCTACGACACGCAGCGCGATTTCCTGTCCAAGTGGGTGGCCCAAGTGCAGCGAGTGGGGGGTCAGCACCAGTCGGAACCCCTGCACACCAGCCCCGCCCAGGCAGAACCGGAGGCTCCGGACACCTCCATGCCGAAGCAGCACAAACAGCTAATCCGTCAGATGAATCAAATGACCAAGGACTTTAAGCGACGGATGGCTCAGCAGAAGAAGGAGTTGGAGGATCTCCGTGCGCACAACATTTCCCTGTCTCGTCAATTGCGGGAACAGACAGATGAAAAGGACCAATTAAACGAAAACATCCAATCGCTCCAGCGACAACTCACAAGTCAAAATCTCGACCATAAAGCCGCGCACATTCTCCGCTTGCAGAACAAGGGTCGCCACCAAGGTCTGACGATTGAAGAGGCCGGCCCCTTGATTGCCGGGCTGTTGCATACCCGCAGGACCGTTCTATTGCTCCAGAATTACGCCCAACAAATGACCACCTTGACCACCCCTGATCAGACTACGATTGTCGACCATATCAAGCTCACCAACCAAGCCCTGTGCGCTATCGAGCAGGTACTGCCGAGGCCGACGGACCCGCTCCGGGGCATCCGGCGAGCCTCACGGTCAGTGAACGGAGATCACTCCGCCGATAGCTAGTGGTACGCCAGCCCTAGGGAGATCCCCAAGTCCCATCCCAGGCCAACAGGCATTCGGCCACTTGTCCGTATCCAGCAATGCTTGTACTAGTGACCTGCGACAACCGGAGCACCTACACATGCAGTGTTCTTCTCCCGAATCGCCCGATTCCGTCGACCAGGCCCACCCGGCCGACGACCATCGGTCTGCGCTCCGCATCACCCTCTCCAAGATCGCGCTGTACAATTTTGCGGCGGCACACCGATTGGATACGCCGATCAGACTGGCCGAACATCTGATCCTGTGTGTCTGCCTGGCCAACGAGAACCGCCCGCTCACGCGCCTCGAGTTGTACCAGATCACCATGATCAATCCGTTCACGATCGATAGCGCCCTCATCAACCTCGTCCAGCGCGATGAAGTCGACATGGTCCCCCAGCAGACGTCTGATCAGGCCGTCTATCGGCTCACCGCGCTCGGACAGACCGTGGCGGTCTCGCTAGACTCATGGACCACGAGTTTCTACCAGTATGCGCGCTGCGGCTCCGACACCGGGGTACGAGATCTGCTTCACCAACTCCAGCAGGCCATCCGGAAAATGATCGCTACCGACACCATCCCGACCATGCGGACATGCATCGCCTGCGAATACTTCTCGTCTGCCGCCCACGCCATTGAGCCTCCAACTGGCGGATACTGTCGGTTCTTGAGCACTCCACTCCCCATCCGGACGGCCAAGTCTGCCGCTCCTGACACCCACACTCCCTAGTGCCACCGCGACCCTCGTCGCCTTATTCCTCCAAGGCCTTAGTCCGTTCAGATCCGGTAACACAGAGGTACTTCATGTCTGTCTATGACACCAACACGACATCCGTGTTACCTCTCCCGCTCGATCCTCCTCTACAGGGAAAGGAGCCGTCTGAGCCATCGCCTCTCCCGCTCTCGTCTCGGAAACTCCCGGACTGGCT
>JACOEF010000200.1 GCA_024998705.1 Nitrospira sp. | reverse complement strand
GAGAATGCAGGTGCTTTGGACCGGTTCACGCTTGGTGTATCGCTGTTTCACAATGCCTCCCGGTTAGGTGTGCCTCGTATCTCGCTGCTGTCCCAGTATATCCCTGGGGTGAAGGATGTCATGCCGCGAGCGGTGTCCCTCGAATGGGGGGCTATCGAGGCTTCGCTTCAGAAGCAGTGATTGGGGGCGCGGGTTCTTGTTGTTACTCAGACGTTGCCCTCGTACTGCAACCACTCTGTTGCGGACTGTCGGGCCGGAGTGGTCTCGGCGAACAGGAGGTAGACCACCGGTACCAGGAAGAGCGTGAGGAGTGTGGAGAGCACGAGCCCGTTGATCACCACCAGACCGATGTGCCAGCGTCCGGCTGCGCCGGCTCCTGTCGCCAGCGCCAACGGCAGCGCGGCCAGAATGGTGGAGAGTGTCGTCATGACGATGGGCCGCAGGCGTAACACGGCAGCTTCGACGATGGCGGCGCGCAGAGTCTTGCCGTCCTGGCACAGCTGGTTGGCAAACTCCACGATGAGAATGGCGTTTTTGGTGACGAGCCCGATCAGGATCATCAACCCGATTTCGCTGTAGATGTTCAATGTGCCACGGAACAGCAGCAGGGCGAGGAGCGCCCCTGCCAGCGCCGGGGGAACCGAAACCAGGACGGTGATCGGGTGGCGAAAGCTTTCGAACTGCGCGGCCAGGATGAGGTAGACGACGAGCAGCGCCAGCAGAAACGTGACATGCAGGTTGCCCGACGACTCGATAAATTCTTTCGATTCTCCCGCATAACTGATGGTCGCGCCGGGAGGCAGGTGCTTGCGCACCGTCTGTTCCAGTGACTCGATGGAGCGGCTGAGCGTCGAATCGACCCCCACTCCCGCGCTGATCGTGACGGCCCTCAGTTTCTCGTAATGGTTCAGTTGTTTCGGGGCCACGGTTTCCCGCAACGTGACGAGATTGCTCAGGGGAATTAAATCTCCCTGGGTGCCCCGCACCTGGAGCTGTTCGATGTCGGATCTGGTTCCGCGTTGATGGGGCCGCGTTTGCATGATGACGGGATACTCTTTGCCTTCGCGCATGAACATCGAGGCTTTTCTCCCGCCCAGGAACGTTTCCAGCGTCCTCCCGATCGTCTCGACCGGAATGCCCAGGTCCGCGGCCTTATCGCGGTTGATGTCCACCCGGAGTTCCGGTTTGTTCAGATCTAAGTCGCTTTCGACATTGACCACCAACTGGTTTCCGATGAGGTCGTGACGGACCTGTCGCACGATGTTGTCCAGCACGTCGTACGAAGGCCCGCGAATCACCAATTGCACCGGAGTCTTACTGTCCTCCTGGTTGAACGGAGGGGGATTGAGGGCGAAGACCGTGGCGCCGGGGATGGCGGAAAGGGCCGGTTGCACGTCATCGACGATCTCCTGTTGCACGCGGTCGCGGTCGGACCAATCCTTGAGCGTCACCCAGGTCACGGCCCGGTTCACCAACGTCGGCCTCCAACCCCGCGCGACCACGGTGTAGTAGGAATCCATTTCGGGAATGCGTGCCATGGTCTCCTCGGTGTCCCTGGCGTAACGGTCGGTGTAGTCGAGCGTAGAACCCTCCGGCGCGCTGAGGTGGACGGCGAACCATCCGGTATCTTCAAGGGGAGCCAGTTCGCTCGGAAGTCCTAACATGAGGGCGGCGCTGACGATCAGTGACAGGACGGCTCCGCCTAAGATGATCGCGGGCCTTTCCAAGGCGAGTTCCAGGACGAGGCGATAACGTTGGGTGAGCCAGCGGAGCCAGGCGGAAGAGTCCAGCGCGGAGCTGTGCGCCGACGATGCGGTTCCTACGGTTTTGCCCAGCAGCCGCGCACACATGGCCGGAGTGAGAGTGAGCGCGATGAAGCCGGATAGGAGCACTGACCCGGCGACGGCGATACCCAGTTCGGAAAACAGGCGGCCGACGATACCGGGGAGAAAGATGATCGGAAAAAATACCGCCGCAAGGGTCAGGGTCGTTGAGATCACGGCGAAGCCGATCTCCCGACTTCCCTCGATCGCAGCCTGCGTCGGGCTCAAGCCCTGTTCGATGCGGCGGTAGACGTTTTCCACCACGACGATGGCGTCGTCGACGACCAGTCCGATGGCCAGTACGAATCCAAGAAGGGTAATCGTATTGATCGAACTGCCGGTCATCTGCATGATGATGAAGGTCCCCAGGATTGAACCCGGAATCGCGACGGCGGGAATGAGTGTGGCGCGGGCGCTGCGCAAGAACAGAAACACCACCAGCACGACGAGCAGCACGGAGAGGCCGACGGCCTCGTACACCTCATGCAGCGACCGCTCGATATAGATTGAGCTGTCGAACGCCGTGATGAGCTGCATCCCTTCCGGCAGCAACGCCTCCATCGTAGGGATGGTGCGTTTGACGCCGCGTGCCGCTTCGAGGGTATTGGCCTTGGACTGTTTCATGATACCGAGGCCGATGGCGGGTTTGCCGTTCACGCGCACGAGTTTCCGGTCGTCTTCGGGCCCGATCTCGGCGGCGCCCACGTCCTGCAGCCGGACCGGATAGCCGTCCCGATAGGCCAGGATCAATTGGTTGAATTGCGCCGGTTTCTCCAGGCCGCCACCCATGCGCACACTGAACTCGCGTTGGGTGCTTTCGATCCGGCCGGTGGGCATGGACACGTTTTGTGTCCGGAGCGCGTCTTCGACGTCCTGTACGGTGAGGAAACGCGAGGCGAGCCGGTCGGGATCCAGCCAGATTCGCATCGCATACCGCCGGCCTCCGTCGAGCAGGACGCTGGACACGCCGGGCAGGGGGGCGAGCCGATCCTTTAGCTGCCGTTCGGCAAAGTCCGTCATTTCCAATTCGGTATGGCGGTCGCTGATCAACGCCAGCCACATGATGCCGTCGGCGTCGCTGTCTTCCTTCATCACCAGGGGCGATTCGATGCCTTGCGGCAGCAGGTGCTGCACTCTCGTCACGCGATCGCGCACGTCGTTGGCGGCCGCATCCAGGTTACGCGTCGAGGAGAATTCGAGGCCGATCGTCGACAGTCCCTCGCGACTGGTCGAGCGCAACGTCCGGAGTCCTTCGACGCCGCTGAGCGCATCCTCCAGCACCGAGGTGATATCTGTTTCCACCAATTGGGCATCCGCGCTCGGATAGACGGTCATGACGGAGACAATGGGGAAGGTCGTATCGGGATACTCGCGAACCGGTAAGCGGGAATAGGAGAGTACTCCGAAGAGCATCAGCAGGAGCGTCGCAACGACGGCGAGGACAGGTCGCTCGATGGAGAGGGCGGAGAGTCTCATGGGGACGTCCGCTGGGTTGTCGTTAGTGAGGCAATGGGGACAGGGCCAGAATCGGATCGCCGTTCTGCAATTTGTGGTGGCCGACCCGGACCACCGTATCCTGTTCCGTGAGTCCGTCCAGCACTTGCACAAAACCCCTGGTGCGAGTGCCCAACGTGACCTCGCGCTGTTGGGCGGTTCCGTCTTGCGCGAGGTAGACGTAGGTCTTGTTCAGTTTCGGCATGAGGGCCTCTTCCGGAATCACGAGGACTCGTTCTTCCTGCCCGAACGTGAGGAGCACTTGCGCGAACATGCCGGGTCTGAGCCGCTGCTGCGGATTCGGAATTCTCGCCCGCACCTGTACGGACCGGGTGCTCATATCGACTTGCGGATCGATCACGTAGACCGTGCCATGGAACGTGTCTCCCGGATAGGCGTCGGTGGTCAGTTCGATGG
>JACOEF010000989.1 GCA_024998705.1 Nitrospira sp. | reverse complement strand
CAGATCGACCATGACCTGCCCCCCGACCTTGCCGATGCTGATGGCCGCCAGATAGTCGGTCAACGGATTGACCTTGATCAGGTCCTTCTTTCTGAGCACTGTGACGGCATCCGCGAGAGCAATAAATGACCCTGTAATGGATGCGGTGCGGGTTCCCCCGTCGGCTTGAATCACATCACAATCGATCCAGATGGTGCGTTCGCCCAGGCGACCCGTGTCAATCACGGCACGGAGGGCGCGCCCGACCAACCGCTGAATCTCCAATGTGCGTCCGCCCTGCTTCCCCTTGACGGATTCCCGAGGTGAACGATCGTGCGTAGCCCGAGGCAACATGGCATATTCGGCGGTGACCCAGCCGGTGCCTTTTCCCTTCAGAAACGGTGGAACCTTCTCTTCAATCGATGCCGTGCAGATGACCTTCGTGTCCCCCATTTCGATCAGGACGGAGCCTTCGGCATGTTTCGTAAAACCGCGTGTGACCTTGACCGACCGGATTTGATCTCTCCGACGGCCATCGATTCGACCGAGCCCTACTCCGCTCCCCATTCAGTCGCACTCCTTCCGACACAGCCAATCCAAAGGAGCGGATTATAGTGAACAGGGCCTCAAAGAGCAAATCCGGCGGCGCGACAGATCGCCGGTTTCTCAAACTGCGTTTCAACTGGCAATCAACAAAGCCCCCTGTATAATTTAGCCTCATAGTGCAGGCTCCAGCGACTTAAAGAAACCCCGGAGACTCGAAACCCAACGTCTCGGCGTCAGACTTGACGGCTCGACCCCATGCTCGACCCAACAACCTGACAGGGTTTCCCCGCGCATTCCGTTCCATGCTGACAACAGTTCTCAGCACCTATGCAGCGACAGGCGCGCGTCACCGAACGGCAGGTCTCACAGCAACTTAGATGGCATAAAAGGTGCACTCCTCTCAATTCCATCAGGCACTTCAGACTTTGCAGGCAACGACCGATACTGACTTTATCCCTGAGCCACCACCACTATTAACTTAACCCGACGAGTCTTATGAGCCTTCCCAGCGTTACCGAAGTCAGCACCCAACAGGCAGTCCTGGAAAACCGCAACATCCTGATTGTGGATGATGAGGAGCCGATCCGCCGATTGCTGGGCTACCTCCTCGAACCCCATGGCTACAAGGTGGCCTTGGCAGGAGAGGCCCGTGAAGCCAGGCAGCGGATGGAGACCGGCGCCTATGCTCTGGTGCTGTGCGATGTGAACATGCCGGGCGAGTCCGGCATGGATCTCATTCGCCACATCCTGACTCAATATCCCACAACCGCCGTCATCATGATTACGGGCCTCGACAGCCCCGTTCTCGCGAATGCCGCCTTGGACATGGGTGCGTTCGGCTACGTCATCAAACCATTCGAGGCGAACGAAGTCCTGATTAATGTGGCGAACGCCTTGCGACGGCGCAAGCTGGAAATCGAAAACGCCATGCATCGGGAGAATCTGGAGGAAGTCGTCCGGACCAGGACAATCGCTCTTCAGCAGGCATTGGAGTGGCTGGAACGGAGCGAGAAGGAATTACGCCTTTCCCGAGAAGAAACCATTCAACGGCTCGCCATCGCCGCCGAATACCGCGACAGTTCAACCGCGCAGCATATTCAACGCATGAGCCACTACTGCGAACTGCTGGCGCGTCGCTACGGGCTCTCGTCGGACCGCTGCGACCTGATTCGGACCGCCAGCCCCATGCCCGACATCGGCAAGATCGGCACCCCCGACCATGTGCTGCTCAAACCCGGCAAGTTCACGCCTGAAGAATTCAAGGTGATCACTCAACATACGGAAATCGGCTATAGAATTCTGGCCGGGTCGGATTCGGAGCTCTTGAAAGTCGCCGCCCTCATCGCCTGGACCCACCACGAGCGCTTCGACGGCACCGGCTATCCGCGCGGACTGAAAGGCGACACGATTCCACTCGAGGGTCGGATCACCGCCATTGCCGATAATTTCGACGCCTTGACCACCCAGCGCGTCTACAAGCCGGCGTATGATTTTGATCACGCAAAAGAGCTGATGCTCAATGAGCGGGGCAAACACTTCGATCCGGATCTGCTGGATATCTTCTT
>JACOEF010000601.1 GCA_024998705.1 Nitrospira sp. | reverse complement strand
TTCCGGGCGCTACGACAAGCCATCGATTCGCTTCTGCTGGCTCAGCCGGCGGAACCAGCCTAGAGCATCCGCCAAGCGTCTTTCGCGCCTCTTCACCCCAGACATCTGCGTTCGTCCACCGTTCCGGTCTCCACTGCATCACTAACCCGTCGCTTAATGGGATGTACCAGGCTATGGTCGACTCAGACTTTCTGTCGTATGCACAACTCTGTCAGTTTGTGCGGGAGCAGGGACGTCTCCCACGGTTAGATGACCCGATCCCAGCCTATCGTTATGCCGGATGGGCCCTACCAATGATTTGGGAAGGGCATCGCGTGCTGCCTAGGGTCCCAAATCGATGGGGCTATCATTTAGACCTACTTCACGCGAGACGGATTCCGGACGCCCCGATTCCGCAGATTGAATTTCTTCACACCCCCCATCGAGACACACTCACGCATCTGCAACGCTGGGTCACGCTCGCCGCCGAGCATCAGTCCAGCTGGACAGGCCTCACCAATCTCATTGATTGGATTGCGTTCTCTTTAAAACTTAACCACGTCCCCCCGTCGCTCGCGGACAACACGCAAGCCGCGCTCTACCAAGCCGTCAATCTCCAAGAATTGGTACTCCACCCTTACGATTATTGGGGCGATATCATCGCGGAGGGGATCGGCCGTGGGCCGTGGTCCAATCCAAACGGGTTCTATCCGACCCCCATGAGCGTCTGTCAGCTCATCGTACGGATGATGCTTCCCGACGCCGACAGCCTCTCCCCAGCCGCACGGAACGGCTTGCGGGTCAAATCCATTGCAGATCCCGCAGGATCCGGAACCGGAAGGATGCTCCTGCTGGCATCGAACGTCAGCCTCTCGCTCTACGGGATCGAAAGGGATGCACTTGTCCGCACGGCATGTCTCATCAACGGCGCTCTCTACGCCCCCTGGCTCGCGTTCCCCTTACCTCAAGAAATTCTCCATGGCACGGACGCGGAACATGGCCTCACAAACCAAGCCTCGCTCCTCTCAGTCGCCACGCCAATACCTGAAGAGATTTCGCTCATTCCTCCCATCAACGATGCCGTCGATCACGAGGACCTGCAGCTGGTCTTTCCTGGATGGTGAGCGAGATACGCTGACAGCACGCCACCGGTGCCGACCGACCCATCCGGTAC
>JACOEF010000142.1 GCA_024998705.1 Nitrospira sp. | reverse complement strand
GTCAGCGTCAGCTTGAGTTACTGCCGCTTGCCATGGATTACGAAGTGGTCTGGCAGCATGGGCGCGGGCAGCCGACCATAGCTGTCTGAGGAGGCGTCTCTCTAGGTGTGAGTAAACATGCGATTGTCATGGCCAAGTATGATCAGAGGCCTTGTGCTGGTGGCGACCTGTCTTCTGGTTGGTTGTGCGCGCGCAGGGAGTGAACTCGACTTGACGGCATACGATCAGAGCCAGGACCAAAACAAGATTGCTGACTACTACAGTCAAGAAGCCGTGCGACTCCGACACATGGCACGTGACTTGAACCATCGGACTCTTGTGTATGAACGCCTTTTCGGACCGGGTTCAGATTGGGTAGAGGGAACGCGCTTGCTTGAGCAGTCGTATGTGGATGCGGCCCAAGATTATGAGCGAACCGCCGAACAACATCGTGCGCTGGGTCAGGAGGGGGCGAGCCTCTCAGGCTGTCGCACTGATACTCCAATCAGCAAGGCCGTCTGTCGTTAGGACGAGGAGGGAGCAGGCCATGCGGCGATGTACGATACTCTTCGTGATCATCATGTCAGTCTCGAGTTTGACTGGATGCGGAAATACCGTCCAACCGGGGCAGCGAGGGCTTCGTTGGTATCCGCTGACCGAGGGCTTGACGACTGAAACTCTCAAGAGTGGGTTCTATTGGCGGGCTCCGTGGAATGACATTTTTGTCTATGACATTCGTTTGCAAAGTTATACGGAGATGGTCGATGCGCTCAGTTCCGACGATCTGTTGGGGAAACTGAAGACCGCCATCATTATGCGGCCGATCGTTGAGGAAGTGTATTTCCTCGCGCAGGAGATCGGCCCGGATTTCTATCCCAGGGTCGTGAGGCCGGAATTGTTGGCCGCCGTGCGGAGTGTGGTGTCGAACTACCCGATGGTGTCGGTTCCCGAGAAGAGCGCCGAGATCGCCAGCAAAGTCCAGGCGGTCGTCGTGGAAAAACTGAAGGGACGGCATCTGGAAGTCCATAGCGTGGCGTTGGCCGACATCGAGTTGGCGAAGATCGTGCTGGAAGCGGTCGAGCGCAAGCAAGCGAAGGAGCAGGAAAAGGAACAGAAGGAATTCGAGCTCGTCATTGCCGAAAAAGACGCGGAGATTGCGCGGCGACGGGCGCGCGGCGAGGGAGACGCCGTCCGGATCAGGTCGGAAGGCGAGGCGGAAGGGTTGAAGATTCGAGCGCTTGGCCAAGCCAAGGCGCAGGAGACGATCACGAAAACGCTGACTGCCGAGTATCTCCGGTACAAGCTGTACGATAGTCCGAATGCCAAGATGGTGTTGTTGCCGGATAATTTACGTGTGCCGATTTTGATCAACCCGGATCAGGATCGCGGAGCGAAGGCGGTTCCCGAGAGTCTCATGCATGCGGATCAGGAGTTGATGGGCCGGGGACGGTAGATGGTCGGGTCAATTGTTCGAAGGAGGCGAGGCATGCCGTGCAGCCGTTGTCAGGGATTGATGGTGACCGAGATGTTGTTTAATCCGAATGAAAGTATGAGTCATACCTGGGTGCCGGCCGCCCGCTGTCTCAATTGCGGGAATCTGGAGGATGCATTGATCCGCATGGCGCGGTGTCTTCCCGATCAACTCCGTCGGAGCCATCGGCCTGGTCCGCAGCGTCGGGGAGTGTGGATTCGCAGCGCATGAAGGTCGGGACGAGAGTCGTCATCCCACTGGTGCGGACCGGATTGTCTGGGTGTGACCGAGGGGGTGTGAGTCGTTGAGTGGTGGCAGACCGTCGGCTGAAGGAGGTGTTATGGACGGGTATGGGAAGCGCGTGCTGATCGCGGAGGATGAGGAGAGTGTGCGGCATCTGCTGGCCGTGGTGCTCGAAGAGGCGGGCTACACCGTGCATGTGGTGGAAGATGGCATGGAAGCCCTCGCCGAAATGAAGAAGCGGCGCTTTGATGCGGTGGTGGCGGATTACCGCATGCCTCGCCTGGATGGCGAGCAATTCCTGCTGCTCAGTCGTCTGATGTGGCCCCAGACTCCGGCGCTGCTCTTATCGGCCGAACATACCGATGTCCCGGAGGTGTTGAGCATTCATGGCGCCTGTGCGCTTGTGCCAAAACCCTTCGACCCGCAGGGGCTCCTGCAGGCCATGCAGTCGGCGCTGGAGACGGCTTGCGCCTGTTCTGGTCCTCAAGCGATCGTGGGAAAAGGCGAGTGATGTCCTCCCTGTGTGGCCTCTCCCTGTGCCTGTTCAAATCGAGGAAGAGGTTCGTGCTTGATGGCGAATGGATGGGGCAACGTTCTGTCAGCTGATCGAATCGGCCTGAATATGGTATGGTAGGCTCTTCGGGCTCTTTCGCGAGAGGCTCGGTCCAATGATGGATGCACGGTTTGATGGAGAAGGCATGAAGAAAAAGACGGCGCCGAAGAAGGCCGCCTCGCGTCCGGCGAAACGGATGGCATCAGCGAGTATAAAGACGAACGCTCCCGGGCCGGTCCAGGATATTCAGGTGCGGATTGCGGCACGGGCGCATGAACTGTATGAACAACGGGG
>JACOEF010000600.1 GCA_024998705.1 Nitrospira sp. | reverse complement strand
TTGGGGAACCGAAGAGTTGATTGCCAAGGCAGTGGCGGCTCAGCGTGATGAAGCGGCGCGCAGCGCCGCGGCTGCAGCCACACCTCCGATGGAATCCGTGCAGTAGCGATCCTCCCTCTCCTGGAGTGAGTCCGTTGGAAAATGGCCGTCCATTTCTGATCGGTGGCCGGTGGGTACACACCACCACGGCTGCTCCCGTACGAAATCCCTACACAGGCGAGACGATTGCCCATGTCTGTCAGGCCGGTCCGGCTGAAGCGGACGCCGCCGTCGTGTCTTCAGTCGAAGGCGCGGCCGCGATGCGCCGGTTGTCCGGGTACGCGCGATCGACCCTGCTTGGGAAGGCGGCTCAGGCGCTCCAGGCGAGGCATGAAGAGTTTGCGCGTAGCATGGTGGCTGAGGCCGGCAAGCCGCTGACCGATGCGCGCCGGGAGGTCGGCCGCGCCATTCAAACCTTCTCGATCGCGGCGGAGGAAGCCAAGCGTATCGGTGGTGAGGTCGTGCCGCTGGATTGGTCGCCCGGAATGGAGTCGTATTGGGGGGTGACGCGGCGATTCCCCATCGGGCCTATCCTTGGCATTACCCCGTTCAATTTTCCGCTCAACCTTGTTGTCCATAAGGTGGCTCCGGCCTTAGCGGCTGGTAACTCGATACTGATCAAGCCGGCACCCCAAGCTCCCCTGACATCGCTTCTGTTGGCGGAGTTGTTACTGGAGGCCGGTGTTCCAGCGGGTGGTCTCAACGTACTGCCGTGCGAAAACAAGGTCGCGGAGCAATTGGTGGTCGACCCGCGCTTCAAGTTGCTGAGCTTTACCGGAAGTGCGCCGGTGGGCTGGATGTTGAAAGCCAAATGCGGCAAGAAGAAGGTGGTGCTCGAATTAGGCGGGAATGCAGCGGTGATCGTCGAGCCGGATGCGGATCTGGATCATGTCGCACAGCGTTGTGTGACCGGCGGATTCAGCTATGCCGGACAAACCTGCATTTCGGTGCAACGGATTTTTGTGCATGAGTCGATCGCGGCGGCGTTCACGGAGAAGC
>JACOEF010000030.1 GCA_024998705.1 Nitrospira sp. | reverse complement strand
GGTCATATCGTCGATTTGGGGTGTGGACCGGCGGATATCCCGATTCGTTTTCTCCGTTCCTTCCCGGGGGCGCGCGTGACGGCCGTCGATGCCAGCCGTCCTATGCTCGATCTGGCGGCAGAGGCTGTCGCCGGTGCAGGACTGGCGGATCGCATCACCCTCCGCTGTGAGCGGTTTCAGTCACTCACGCTCTCTGAACAGGCCGATGCGCTGTTGTCCAATAGTCTCCTGCACCATGTCCCGAATCCGCTGCAGTTTTGGTTTCACCTCAAGCAATTGGCCAAACCGGGCGCCTATGTCCTGGTGATGGATCTCTTGCGGCCGGACTCCCCTGAGGCGGCTCAGGCCTTAGTGGATCAATATGCAGGCGACGAAGATCCGATCTTGAAACGCGACTTTTACAACTCGCTGCTGGCCGCCTTTACCGAGGATGATGTCGCGGCGCAATTGGCCGAGATGAACCTCTCCCGGCTCCTCATCGACGTGCCGGATGACCGGCATTGGGTCGTCGGTGGAGTCCTTCTGTAATCAGTATGATGAACACGAGCCCCGGCAGCGTTCTCACCTCGGGCACGCCTGCGCTGTGGTCGTCGGCTGAAGCCCTCCTGGATGCCCGGTTTGACTATCCTGTTATGCTGATGACTTCTTCTCCAGCCTCGCAGAGCGCTCGCGCCTGAGGGGCTGTTTGTGTATGCTTCTGTGCTATGCGTCTGCCCCTCAGCTTCGTGATACTCCTCCTACTCCTTGCCAGTGTTCCGACTGACGATCCAGCGTATGCGCAACTTGAGCGGCTGCGAAAAAACAAAGAGGTTAAATCAGCGACGGTGCCTGAGCCGCCGATGGTGACAATTCCCGAAGGCCACTTTCTCATGGGGGCCAATGGAACAGATGCCCTGGAGGATGAACGGCCGCAGCATCGCCTGTGGTTGGAACGGTATGAAATGGACCTCTACGAGGTGACGATCGCGCACTATGCCACGTTTCTGGCGCAGGCACACCGATCGCCGCCGTGGCAATGGGAGTCAGTCGATCCGGCCCGGCATCACGATCGTCCGGTCGTCGGCGTCAGCTGGTTCGATGCGGAGGCCTATTGTCGCTGGCGAGGCGCACGCCTCCCGAGCGAAGCCGAGTGGGAAAAGGCGGCTCGAGGGAGCGATGGTCGATTATTTCCCTGGGGCAACCAATCTCCGACCGATGGTTTGGCGAATTTCGGACTGGGTGCGAGATTCAGATACAGTCAGGTGTTAGCGTCCGTTCAGAAATACGAGGCCGGTCGCAGCCCCTACGGGATATTTCAGATGGCGGGGAATGTCGGGGAGTGGGTGGCCGATTGGTACGGGGCAAATATCTATGAAGCCAGTGCGTTGAAGAATCCCACGGGACCTGAACAGGGCACATTTCGCGTCGTGCGGGGCGGGTCTTGGTCGGATCTGCCGAAGTATCTGTTGACCTATGCTCGGGGGAAGTTGCCGCCGGACACTCAAAATAGCTATACGGGATTTCGCTGCGCCAGGACGGTCGTTCCGATCACTTCACCATGAGCTGGGCGCCTATTGCGCGCCAGCTCACGGCATCTCGCTCTTGTTTCTCGCCAGTTTCTTTAGAACAGGCTCTTGCTGACCTCGGCAGACTTGGCACTCTCGTTCCCCGACTTGTCGAAAGCCGATACGGCAAAGAAGTAGGTTGCACCGACCGGTAGATTGGTGATCGTGAAGCTGGTCCGGTTGCTCACCTCGAAGGGGCCGACGAATCCATAACTGCCCGATCGCGTTCCGACGTAGACCCGGTACCCAGCCAGGTCCGCCTCGGAATTTGCAGTCCAACTAACCGTGGCGCTGGTAATCGTGGACGTCGCCGACGTCGGCGTGGTCGCGACCGGCAGGGGGGCCGTCGGACTGGGGGGCGGCGGGGGTGGAGCGGTCACCGCCGGTGCGGTCGGTGTCGAAGGCGATGTCGCAGCGGTTTGCCCCGCGGCAATCGTAAAGGTCACCGGGACGCGCAGTGTATTAGAGAAATTATTCGGGCCGGATTCGACGATATACACGACAGCAGAGTAGGTTCCTGCCGCGAGGCCTGTGGGCTTGGCGGTCACCACAATTTGATCGGCCTCAGTGGAGATCGTTTGGGTGCTGCCGTAGGGCGGATTCATCCAGATCCACGATTGATTGGTGCTGAGTGAATAGGTGTGCTGGTCGGTCCCTGTCTTGCGAAGGGTTAAGGTGCCGACTGCACTGGCACTTGTCAGTGACAGCGAAGCCGGACTGACCTGGATCGGTCCAGTGGCGGCGGTCGCCGGTGCCGGGGGAGTCGGTGACGGAGCCGGCGGGGGCGGCACGGCCACAGGCGTCGGCGGGGGGGGAGGCGTCAGGACCACCGGTTTAGGCAGGGGCGGCGTGACTGCCGGCGGCGTGGGGGACGGTGGTGCGACGGGGGAAGCTGTCACGGTGAGGGTGACCGGAATCCGCAGCATGTTCCGGAAGTTGTTCGGTCCTGATTCGACGATGTAGACCACTGCCGAATGGGTGCCGGTCGGCAAGTTGGCGGTTTGGGCCGTAATCACCAGCTGATCGGTTTCAGAGGTGATGGATTGGGTGCTGCCGTAGGGCGGATTCATCCAGACCCACGGTTGATTGGTGCTGAGTGAATAGACGTGCTGGGTCACTCCCTGTTTACGCAAAGCCAGGCTCCCCACAGCCGTTCCCCCTTTGACCGCCGTGAGCACGAGCGCCATGGGGGTTGTGGTGATCCCGCTGTCTGCGACCACCGGCGGGGTGACAGGCGCCGGGGCTGGAGCTGGTGGTACGGCCACAGGCGTCGGCGGTGGGGGCGGTGCCAGGACGATAGGTTTGGGGGCCGGTGGGGTCACGGCTGTAGGGCTCGTGGGTGGCGGGGGGACGACCGGTGAACTTGTGACGGTGAGGGTGACCGGGATCCGCAGCATGTTGGAGAAGTTATTGGGGCCTGAATCCACCACATACACCACTGCCGAATGGGTGCCGGCCGGCAGGTTGGCGGTTTGAGCCGTAATCACCAGCTGATCGGTTTCAGAGGTGATGGACTGGGTGCTGCCGTAGGGCGGATTCATCCAGACCCACGACTGGTTCGTGCTGATGTAGTATGTGTGCTGATCCGCACTGGATTTCTTCAGCGTGAGCGTACCGACAGCGTGCGTGCCTTTCTGAGCTGTCAGGACCAATGCCGTTGGGTTCGGCAGGATGGGGGCGGTTCCGCTCCCCTGGGCCTTCGTGACGGCTGCGGCAAGCGACGGCTGTTGCAGCCGGCTCAGTGTGGTGGTGCTGTCCGCGGCCGCTGCGTGGGACGGCACCCCTGCGGAGAGCAGGACTGAAGACAAACAACCGACCGCACCGATCACAAGCACACTCGTTGACGTCTTCATCATATTTCCTCCGGGAGAAAGCCAGACGCTGAATGAGCAACCGTCGTGCCACGCGCAGAACGAGCGCGATCCCCAGAAACCCTTGTCACACGCCATTTTGTCAGGAATCGAATGGGGAATTGCTGCTCGTTATTTTTCGCTGTGCAAGATGGAGCACTGGCTGCAGGAGAAAGCCTTCGACGCCTCGCTATTCCGCGGCATCGTGTCGTGATTCAGGCCGGTATGAGGGTGAGGGGCGTAGTCGACGGGGGGGTGATGTCGATGACACTGACGTCAGGCCGTCGGATGTCGAGAGACCCACTCCGTGAGGAGCGTCAGCATCCGTTGAAAATCGGAGGTCTTTGTGAAGCGGTGATCAGCACCTGCGAGTATCTCCAATCGTTTAGGGCCGGGTAAGGCTTCGAAGAGTCGCTGGCTCTGGTGGAGAGGCACATATTCATCACGATCGCCCTGGACGATCAGTGTTGGCACCGTGATCGTTCGGGCCGGTTCATAGGCAATCCGGTTGAGGGCGTCCTGGTAGAAGGCATAGTCAAGAGGCAGGCGTGTGGTTCCTCCATGAAGATCGGGAATCGTGTCGGTTTGTTTCCATTCTTGCAGACCATCCTCCCCGAGCTCCAGGCGAAGTTCTTCTCCGAAGTCGACGACGGGGCATTTCAATGCCAGGCAGGCGAGCGGTGGAATGGATGCCGGCTTCGCGGTGTGCGTTCGTGTCCAGTCCGCCGCAGCGAGGATCGAGATCAGGCCGCCGAAGCTGGAGCCGAGGAGTGCGAGCCGGTGATATCCACGGGTCAACAGGTAGTGCAGGGCTGCGAGTGCTTGGCCGACTCCGATCGTCGTGGTCAATTTGGCGAAAGGGCCGTCGCTGTCGCCGTGCCCGAAGCAATCAAATCGGAGCGTGGCGATCCCCCTGCTGATCAACAGTGCGGTCAGGGCCTGATTGCTCGAACTATTTTTGTGGGACAGGAATCCGTGGCAGAGCACGGCCACGTGATCTGTCGGCTGTTCCGGCCTCGCCAGGACCGCGGCGATGCGGTGGCCTGGCGTGTCGTGGAAAAAGACAGTTTCTTCCATAGGAGGACTCGTTACACGCCGGTGTGATGTGATCCGGGTTTGTCCGTTGGCGCACGGTCGCCGCTCGGCGTGCTTCCTACGACCTGCGTCATTTTGACCGTCACCATCATGAGGTGGACCAGCAGGATGCCTAAACTGCCCCAGGTGCCGGCCTGAATCCAGGTCGAAGAGAGTGGGAGGTTCCAGGTCAGTGAAGAGACGAGGACAAGCCCCAGAGCCCCAAAACTGAGCGTGACGACCTGCAGCGCCCGCCATCGGTCCATGATGTGCGTAAGGTGCTCTCGATAGGCGCTCCGCTTTTTGTGATTCGCCACCTGCTGTGCCGCCAGGATTGCCGGTAAGGCACAAGACAGTCCAGCGACGGTTGCTTGCAGGAGAAATCCCAGGAACGCCGTGTGGGTGTAGGCGACCAGGTGAAGCGTGCCGTAGGGCATGACCGGTGGAGACCACAGGACATTAATCCCCAGTGCCAGGCCGATGCCCGTCATAATGAGCAGGAGGCACAAGGCGATCATGAGATGGTCCGTGGCGATGGAACTCGGCTGGCCCGCTAGGCTCCAGGTTCTGATGAGATTCACGGTGCCAAGTGCCAGCGTCACAAGGAGGCCTCCGCCGGCAACCAGTTGAATGTGAACGGAGGACAGCAAAAATCCAGTGATCAGTCCTGCGGCGCAAGCCGGCAGCAGGATCCATACCATCTCTCCGAGGCCGGTGCTGTACAGGACGCGATTCATCAACTCGGGTATCGCCAGTTGGATCGCTCCGACCACCCCCAGTGTGAGGAAGAGCAGAAGGCCTGCGTGTAGGTGGCCTAGCCGTAGGATGCCGTGCCAGGTAGGAAACCAGGCTCCGGCAAGAAATTCTCCCAGAACCAATGTGCCGAATAGTCCGGTACAGGTGATCCCGAAAAAGAAGGTCGAGAGCGGAGTCCAGCTGGAGCTGGTCCGTAGCCCGGCCATCAGATGCCGTGCCATGGGGACAAACAGCGCGGCGAGTAACAGCCCGGCGCCAATTGTGAGGGTGGAATCGCGCAACCAGGCGCCGGCAGCGAGTCCCAGAGCGGAGAGATTCAGGCTGAGGAACAGTAGGCGGTGTTTTGGTCGTGCGCGGTCCTGTCCGGCTAGGTCCACTGCCGTCAGGGCCAAGCCGGTCATGATTTAAAGGAGCCCTCCGATGAGCGCCCCATGCACGTGTAGGAGGCGAAGTCCGGGAGGAAGCGGGGCGCCGTGCACGATGCCGAGGAACGTCGCAAGTCCGAGTAGGGAGGTCAGCAGCACCCAGCCCCATCCGGTCAGCAGACACGATAGTGGGGACCCCAACCCGCTACTCATCGCGCTTACCTCTGATTTAAGAAATAGAAATGGTTGGTCGGCCCCGTTCCGTGCCCGATGGCCAGGCTGTGCCGGATGGCCTCGGTCAGGTAGGTCTTGGCGGTTTGAACGGCGTCGGGAACGGTTTTCCCCCGGGCGAGATGTGCCGCGATGGCTGACGCAAAGGTGCAGCCGGTGCCGTGAGTGTGCGGCGTATCAATGAATTCACCCTTGTAGATATTAAAAAAACGGCCGTCGTACAGCAGGTCGGTGCCGCGGTCACTTGGGAGATGTCCTCCTTTGATGAGGACGTTGGTGCAGCCGAACTGGTGAATGATCTTGGCGGCCCGGCGGGCGTCGGCCAGCGAGGCGATTTCAATGCCCGACAGCTGTTGGGCCTCGTGCACGTTCGGTGTCACCAGTAAGGCGATCGGGAAGAGTTCTCTCTTCATCGTGTCGATCGCATCCGGTTTCAGGAGCGGGTGGCCGCCCTTGGCGATCATCACGGGATCCACCACCAGGTTTTTCACCTGCTGCGGTTTCAGAAGTTTCACGACGGTCTTAATGATGTCGCTGGAGGAGAGCATGCCCGTCTTGACCGCCGCGACGTCAAAATCGTCGAAGATGGCGTCAAGCTGCGCGGCGATGATCGAGGTCGGCAGGTCGAACACATCGACCACCTCTTCCGTGTTCTGGGCCGTGATGGCGGTGATGACTGACATGGCATAGACTCCGTTGGCCGACATGGCCTTCAGGTCCGCCTGAATCCCTGCTCCGCCGCCCGAGTCTGAACCCGCTATCGTCAGGACTTGTTTCATCGTGAAGGTTCCCTCTGCAAATGATCCGGAGATAATACCTTATGGCGTGGGGGCGCTTGGTGCCTGCGGGGTAGGCTGGTCGGCCTCGGCAACCGGCGCGGCCTCGAGCGTCAGTCCGTCGAGGTTGATGATACGATCCGGCCGCGGGGATGTTTCGTGATAATGCAGGGTCAGAGATCCCTTGGGCGGCTTGTCGGTCGTGAGGAACGAGAGGCCTGTATGCCGCTGTCGTCTAGGATCCAGTTCCATCCCGCGAGTGCAGAGTCCTTCGCGGTTTTGGGCGACATCCTGCTTCCATTGTTCGCCTTGCTCATCCGATAGGTAGGTGTCCAGCAGTTGGCACCCGATTTTGACCGGATGACTGGTGCGGTTGATGAACAGCAGGTCGAGATGGATCTGGTCATCCTGCTTGGAGATGTTCACGACACTGATTTTGTACAACTCGTTCTCATGGGAGTTCAAGGGGGGGGTGACGGGACCCGTTACCACAGCCGGTGCAGGAGGTTTGGGGGCATTTGCCTGCTTCAGGAGTGCGGCGAGTGGACCTGCTTTGGGCAAGACCGACCGGGCGGCGCCGACCGGGAACCCGGTATAGGGGCCGATCAACCTGGCGGTGACCTGAACGCCCTCGGGAATTTCAAGATAGGCGCCGGTGACGTAGAGATCGGCGCGTAAGGCCTTTGCCACTCTCTTGGCCGCTTTGGCTTGTGAGGTGTCCAGATACGTGAGCTCGTGTTTCTCCATGGTGGTCAGCAGGAGCTTGCGATCGACGACTTTCAGCTCTCCGGCCACGAGTAAATGGGTGGCCAATTCCTCGGCCAGGAATTGCCCGATGGGCGTCACTTCGCCCGTGCTATCGACAAAGTCCAGCAGGGCGAGCCGTGACTTTTTCATCTTGATGGCTTCGGCCGCCACCCCCTCTGCCAATTCCTTCACGCTTTCTTCATATTTGGAAGCCGCGAGGGCGGCTGAGTGCCACAGGATGAGCAGGGCAAGACACCAGAGGATACGGGTCATCGGGAGGCACTCACGGCATAGTGACGCATGGCCCACATTATACTCACGTCGTTGATACTGTCCAGCCCGTGTCATTCAGCGAGAGGCCCAGGCAGGAGCAGTCTCGCCAGGAGACGCCCCAACCCGTAGCCAACCGGGATGCCGGCCGACAAGATGACCGGTAGATACAAATAGGCCAGCGCGCCTTGCGCATCCGGATGGAGCAACACTTCAAGATGGGTCCAGCTTGCGAGGACCAGCATGCCCAATCCCGCGCCCGCGAGTCCCAGGGCCCGGCGACGCGGAATCAGCGGGTCCTGCGTCCGTGCGGTGCCCAGATGCAGTAGAATCAGCACCGCCAGGATCAAAAATGGAACGGCCGTTAACAGGCCGATAAGGAAGAAATTATAGCCGGGTGCGAACAGGTGCAAGGTGAATGATCGCCAGGCCCGAGCAACGGGGATGTCACGAACGACAACCTCTACCGCCAGCATGATGGTCCAGGGGAGCAAAATCCCGCCGACCATGCTGCACCAGAACCCCATGCGAGTCAGGATGCGGAGTCGCGAGGATGTGTCGCGTGTCGTGGTGGTCATGGTCGGGGCTCCTTGGCAGCGGGTACCGGCGCGGCCTCAATCGCAGTGATTGCGCCGGCAATGGTGTCACGCACGACCGGATCCGGATCTTCTCGCCGCTGTTGAAGGGGCTGGATCGCCAGCTTCGCGGCGGGCCCCATCGCGCCCAGGGTTTCTGCCGCGAGATATCGAATGAGCGGCCGGTCATCCTGGAGCAACGGCAGGACCGGGAGCAGGGCGTCGCCGGCTGCCGGACCGAGCTGGGCTAACTGATGCAAGGCATAGTCGCGTGCGGCCGAATGTTGGACCATCATGCCGAGCGATTCGATCTGGGCTGCATCGTCTGGCTGCGCCTTGTCCAGCGCACGGCGGGCCAGCGTAGCCAGTGACGCGTCCGGATCGTTCAGAAACGGTGTCAGCGCGGTGATAACAGGCTGGGTCAGAGGCACCGTAAACGCCAATTGGGCGACGGCGGTCTGGCGAACCAATGAGGAGGAATCGCGGAGCCCATCCAGCAAGGCTGCCACGATGGGCGTGGATGGAATGCCGATGCTCGCCAAGGCCATCAAGGCATTTCGGCGAACGAGCTCGTCAGGATCATGTACCAGCGCCAGCAGAGCCGGCACCGCTGGTTTGGCCACAGGCCCCAGGCTGCCGAGCACGGCGCAAGCGGTGCGACGTTGCTGCACGTCCTGATCCTGTAGGCGCGGAATGAGGTGGGTCATGACCTGCCTGGCTGCCGTCAGATCAATCGATTTCAGCGCCGCGGCAGCGGTGCTGTTGGCATGTTGGCTGCCGTCTCGCATGGCCTGCGCCAGCAGGGTGGGAATGGCCGCCTGTGCCGGCGGCCCGACCTGTCCCAGTTGTTCCGCCGCGACGATGCGTGTGGATGGATCGTCGTCCTGGAGCATCTCGATCAATGTCGGCACGGCTCGTGCGCCGGCTGAAAGCCAATACCAAAGACCCAGTAGACCGATGAATAAAACGAATCCCAGCAGGTGCAGCCTGACCTCTCGTGGCGTCAGGACGGTGGGTGATGAAGCGTTGTCGATCATGTGGAAGCCTAATATCGTGAAAAACACAGTGTCGAGATCAGCGTATCACAACGGAGGGGGAACGCTGAGGGTGCGAGCGAGCAGCGGCCTTCAGCGCTGCACAGGAAGGTGGAGAACGGATGGTTGGCGGACGGGGAAGTCGGGT
>JACOEF010000988.1 GCA_024998705.1 Nitrospira sp. | reverse complement strand
GCCTCATGGGGCCATCTGAAGCAATAGAACCGGAAGGTCGGCTGGAAAAGGCCCTTTGAGTTTGTTGCTCCCTTTTACCAGACCGTGCTAGACTCTGCCCGCGTGGGCGATTAGCTCAGGGGGAGAGCGCTTCCTTCACACGGAAGAGGCCACTGGTTCGATACCAGTATCGCCCACCAATTTTTCAACGACTTCCAAGACAGCACTCTCCGAAACACGCAGCACTGTGGTCATTTTTGTGTCACGGTGTGACGGTCGGTCCAAAATCTCCACTCCATCTCGCAGGCTTTCCGGGTAATGATGCGCATAGCGTTGCGTCATCATCGGCGACTTGTGCCCGAGTAGCCGTTGCACCTTGTAGAGATCGACGCCCGACTGGACCAGCCGCGTCGCAAAGGTGTGGCGGAGGTCATGGAAATGGCAGTTCACGATGCCCGCTTTTGCCATCGCAGGCCGCAACGCCCGTCGTAGATGGTTGGGATCTAACCGTGTACCGGCGAGACTTGGAAAGACCAGTGCGGTTTTGATGTGCCGCACCTTGACCTTCTCAGTCAGAAGCGCCATCACGGTGTGATTCAATGGCACGGTCCGCCGCTCCCCGTTTTTCGATTCAAACACGGTTGCAGTTCTTCGGAACAGCTCCACTCCGGCCCAGGTCAGTGACAGGATCTCGCCCAACCGCATCCCGCTATGGAGTGCGAACACCACGAGCTCGCGCAACCACGACGGACAGGCATCGAGTAATCGCGCCTCCTCGTCTTCCATCAGCCACCGGTCTCGTTTAGTCGATCCCTTTTCGAGCGACACGCGGCTGACCGGATTGTCTCGGCACCATTCCCATTCCCGCTTCGCCATGTTGAAGGCCTTTCTCAAGCAGGTGAGCTCTCGATTGATCGAGGCAGGTTTCACCCCGGCAGCATACCGTAGACTTTTATACTACACGATTAGCTTGGGGGTAATCTCGCCGAGCGTCCGCTCTCCGAAGAAGGCACGGAAGCGCTTGACGAAGGCCTGCCCGGTTTGTCGGCTGGCCAATTTCACGAGGTGCTCCCGCTCAAAGCGATCCATCAATTCCTTGAAGGTT
>JACOEF010000987.1 GCA_024998705.1 Nitrospira sp. | reverse complement strand
TTTTGGCCCCGTCGTTTGGTGTCTCACCGGACGTATTTCGAGCCGCGAGTGCCTAGTGCCCGTGTCGATAGGGGAGCAGCAGAGGGAGCGCGTGGTTTCCTGGAGAGCACGCCTCTCTCTGTGCCTTTGTCAACTATGCCTGGAGGCTTTCATGAATGCGATCGACACCATCATCAACGAGATTGTCCAACACACACACGGATCGAGCTGCATCCCTGAGACGTATGAAGCCGCATTTGTGACAGCTGTCTGGGAGAGAGCGCAAGCCCTTGAAGCCCCGCTTCGAGATGAGCTGCTTTCTCGGACGGGCGTCACTCAGGATTCGGTGAAGCAGGTTCGTGAAGAAGCTGCCGATGCGCTCTATGAGGCTCATCGCGCATTGTATGGGACAGCGTGGGAACAGTAGTTTTGGACTAGAACTCCTTACGCATGGCCCCATGTAAGGACCGACACCAGTACATGAGGG
>JACOEF010000986.1 GCA_024998705.1 Nitrospira sp. | reverse complement strand
TGCGACAGGTGCTCGACCATGATGCCGACGAAGCCGAGACTCTCGAACGTCGTCGCCATTTCCGCACCCTGACGCAGGAAGCCCGTACCAACCTCACGGTGCGCATGAATCTGAACGCATTGTTCCAACTCGTCAAGGACACGGGAGCGGCTGACGGCGGAACCCCCATCATGCGCGACGCCATCGACGAAGACGCCTTCATTGCCGCTCTTCGTCTCCACATCAAACGTGCAGCGTTCACGGTCCCCGCTACCCACAACGGGCTCGGATACAATAACCTAGTGTACATCTCCCT
>JACOEF010000985.1 GCA_024998705.1 Nitrospira sp. | reverse complement strand
CTGGATTGTTCTGCCGGTCGCGGCCGGAGCAGTTCGAATATCGATAGGCGAGTGATGTGCAGGAACGTAATCTGAAGGCATGAATATATATAACGGATGAGGTGGAAACATCCGAGCAGCGGAGGTTTGTGTGCAGGAACGGTTGTCGCCCAGTAGGCGCGGGGTTCAAGAGCACCAAGCATCAAATGGCCGTGTGTAACGAAAGTTGACGGGAAAGCGAAATGGCAAGTGACTTCGCTTGCGAATGGAGGTATTCTGCGACGAGGTGATCTTGCAACGATAT
>JACOEF010000260.1 GCA_024998705.1 Nitrospira sp. | reverse complement strand
CCACCCATCCCAGCAGCATGAACCCCAGGTCGCTGTACAGACTGCGCGAGCCCCGCGCGTAGACCAACTCCTCTTGCGCGATGTAGCCCAACACCGCCTCACGTGCCGCTACACGTCCCGGGAATCCAGACTGGGTACCCTCAACCAAAGCCAGCCGCTCGTAGTACGGTCGCCAACCGGGAAGCCCCGCGCTATGCGTGAGCAGCTGACGAAGAGATGCCACACCCGCCGCACTGCCTCGCAGTTCATTCAGGATCTGATCGACCCGATCTTCCAGCGTCAACTTGCCACGCTGCATCAGCAACAGCAAAGCCGTCGTCGTTGCCAACACCTTGGTCAGAGAAGCCAGGTCGTAGCAGGTGTGAATCGTAACCGCCTCGCCGGGATTCTGCTGCGACAAGCGGCCGGCGGCACCTTCATAGACGACCATCCCGCGCAATCGAACAGCCAACACGACGCCGGGAAACGTACCGTCATCGACCGCTGCCTGCAACGCGGCATGAATGGGGTGTGGTGTAGCCATCGATATACGCCTACAGGAGGTTTACGGAGAGAAGAAGAGGGAAAGGAAGGGCGGAGCCCCCTGGCAACCCCGCCGCAGGCGGAAAAGAAATCTCAACGGCCGCAAGATGCTCAACGGGCCGTGCTTGATTCGCCGGCTAGCTTTCCTTGGACCGAAGCTGCGTCCGACTGAAAGGCATCGCTTTCTTCCACTTCCAACATACGCTCGAACGAGCGCAGGGTCGAACGGAATCGTTCCACCATCATCAGGCGTTGTTTCTGGAGGTCTGCGAGACCACGTTGCATCTCGGAGAGACTCACCCGGGCCTGTCGGATAATTTCACTCGCCTTCAATTCAGCTTCTTTCACAATCAAATCAGACTCGCGCTGCGCAGACCGTTTCACATCCTCCGCCAAGGTCTGGGCGGAGACCAGAGTGTTCGACAGCGTCGTCTCTGTGCGTCGCAGGTCGGTGACCTGCTGCTCGGTCGCGGTCAGCTTTTCACGAAGGGCACTGTTTTCTCGATTCACGTTCTCGACGGTCAATGCCAGCTCCTCGAGGAACCGGTTCACTTCGTCCCGGTCATACCCCCGGAACTTGACCTGGAAGACCATCTGCTGAATGTCGATGGGAGTGATTTTCATGCGACACCTCTTGCCCGACGGTTAATGCATCCGCACGGCGATATCCCGTAACGATTGAATCACGGCATATTGTAAAAAGACAAGAATCAGGATTGCGATCATCGGCGACAGATCCATCCCCATGCGCCAGCCTACCAGTCGACGGATCGGCGTGAGCACCGGCTCCGTCGCGCGCTCCAGAAACTGCACGATCGGGTTCCACGGATCCGGATTGACCCATGAAATCAACGCACGGGCGATGATGACCCACATGTACAGCCACAACACCGTATCTAACACCGTTGCCGCTCCCTGCAACACATTGCTCATCACAAACATCAGCGTCCCAACTCCTGTGAACGTTTCGTGGCCGCCTCGACGGCCGCCATCAAACAGCTCCGCAGCCCTCCGGCCTCCAATTGATAGAGCCCCGCGATCGTGGTGCCTCCCGGCGACGCCACCTGGTCTTTCAACCGGGCCGGATGTTCACCCCGCTCCAACACCATTCTCGCGGCGCCCAGGACCGTCTGCGCGGCAAGCAATTCAGCGGTCGCCCGTGGCAAACCCATCCGGACCCCGCCGTCGGCCAATGCTTCAATCGCGACGAAGACATAGGCGGGTCCGCTTCCGCTCAGGCCGGTCACCGCATCCATGAGTCGTTCCTCGACCGACACGACCGACCCGACCGCCTCAAACAAAGTCCGCACCGCAGTCAGGTCGTCGGCGTGCAGATCGGACGGACAGGTCAATGCGGTCACTCCTTCCCGTACCAGAGCGGGCGTGTTGGGCATCGCCCGGACAATTCCTCTGGCACTCACGATCCGCTCGCGAATCCAGGCGGTCGTCACACCCGCGGCGATGGAGACGATCAATTTCCCGGCGCAGGCCGACCCCACATCACCGAGCACCGCCGGCATCGCCTGCGGTTTCACCGCCAGGACCACCAAGTCGGCCTCGCGGACAGCCTTCGCATTTTCATCGCTGACGCGAATGCCAAAGCGCGACTTCAACACATCGCGGCGCGCAGCAACCGGGTCCGTCGCACAAATGGCCGTAGTCTCACAGGCCCCTGCGGCCAGCAGTCCGCCGATCAGAGCCTCCGCCATTTGCCCGCCCCCGAGGAAGACAATCGGTTTCGTCAGCATCGACCTACTCACCTCGCGCTCCGAAAATCGCCGTTCCCACTCGCACGTACGTCGCCCCTTCTTCAATCGCAACGGGATAGTCGTGCGACATACCCATCGAGAGTTCCTGCATATTAATGTTCCTGTACCCCCGCGCTGTCAATCCCTGAGCAAGGGGCCGAAGTTGTCGAAAATAGGGACGCGCGTCTTCCGCCGTCGGAGTGGGTGGAGGAATGGCCATGAGGCCGCGAATATCCAGATGCTCGAGGCAGTTCAGAGCTTCCAGGGCTGCGGCCAGTGTCGTTGGCTCAAATCCTCCCTTGCTGGCTTCTCCGCCAAGATTCACTTCCAGCAGCACACGTTGCCGCAGCCCCACGGCCTTCGCCTGCCGCTCGATCTCTTCCGCCAGACCGAGGCTATCGACGGAATGAATCGTCTCAAATCGACCGACGACCGATTTAACCTTACGACGTTGCAGGCTGCCGATGAAGTGCCAGATAACTCCTTCGCGGCCCAACCCATCGATTTTCGGCAAAGCTTCCTGGAGGCGATTTTCTCCGAGGTGTCGAACGCCGGCGTCCACCGCCTGACGCAGCCGTTCAATCGATACGGTCTTAGATGCGGCGACAAGGTGAACGGATTCCGGCAGGCGCCCTGCGCGAGCGGCCGCACGGTGCATCTCGTCCAGCACCGCTCGAACCCGATCGGCAATCGTACCCACCCCTCCCTCCATCCAGCCGCCCAGTGGGTTGCTCCATGTTCACGGTCACCCCATGCCGCCCAAGAGCAGACTATTCCCCATGCGCGGGACATCGTACCGGCGGCGCCCCAGGTGCACACCGACGGGCGGGGCAGGAGCGCAATCCCACTCACCATCGTCGCCTTCACCACACCTTCGCGGCGATAACTATAAAATCGCTCGGGCTGACAGATCGTACAGGCATCGATCGTGGAGACTCGTTCGGCGGCCAGTCCGTCAGCCAACGCCTGCCGTCGCACAAATGCGCGCAAATCCAGATGCGCCTTCTGCTCACTCACCCGCTTCACAACCGAGTGCCACTCGGGAAAGACCTCCCGCAATTTTGCAAGGACCGGGGCATCGACTTCGTAACAGCAGGGACCGGCGGAAGGACCGATCGCCATCTGCAGCCGATCGGCGGTCGCCCCGAACCGACTCACCATCAAGGCCACCGTCTTCGGCACAATACCGGCCACCGCACCCCGCCAGCCTGCATGAATAGCCGCCACCACAGGCCGCTCCGGATCGTAGAGAAGAATCGGCACACAATCGGCAGTCCGCACAGTGACCATAACCCCGGGCTGATCGGTCACCAAGGCATCCCAGCCACCTTCGAACACGTCGCCCTGCTCAACCGGCCGATCAACGACCAGTGCATCCGTTCCGTGGACTTGTTTGACAGACAGGACTACGCTCGCCCCTCGCCCGTTTTCCCGGGACCCGGGCGCAGAAGCCCGACCCGGCGTCACCGAGAGGGACGACCACCGGGTGCCGAAAAAATGTTCCACCCCCTCCGCGTGCGTCGCAAACGACGGCGCGGTGATGACGTCCGACACCATCCCCGTTCCAAACCTCGCAGTGACCGATGCCGCGTCCTTCTCAGTCGGCCTGCTTGCGCAGGAAGGTCGGCACATCCCATTCATCGTCGCCGACCACCGAGATCCGCTCCACAGCTTCCCGTGTCTCGCCCATGCGGCGAAGGAACGTGGGGCGATCGATGTCCTTGATGGGGCGATCTGAACCAGTCGCATGCACGCCGGTCAGCACTTGTTGCGCCGGGCGGCCGTTGGGAGTCCTCGCCGCAGGACGTTCTGTCGTCACAGCCGGTCGCGCCGCCGGTTGTTCTTCCCGCTCGAATCCGGTTGCAATCACGGTCACGATGAGATCATCGCCGATCTCGGGATTGATGACCTGTCCGACGATGATGTTCGCTTCGGCATCCGCCGCATGCTGCACAATCGACGCGGCTTCTTCCACTTCATGTAACGACATGTTCGGACCGCCCGTGATATTCAACAGAACCCCGCGAGCGCCTTCGACGCTGCCCTCTTCCAACAGCGGGCTGCAAATGGCCTTCTGTGCCGCCTCCTGCGCCCGATTGGCGCCACGCCCGATCCCCACCCCCATCACCGCGCGCCCCGTGTGCGCCATAATGGTCCGCACGTCGGCAAAGTCCACATTGACCAGTCCGATGGTCGTGATCACGTCCGCAATGCCCTGAATCGCCTGACGCAGCACGTCGTCCGCCACCTTGAACGCATCCAGCAGCGGGGTCGCCTTGTCCACGATTCCCAGCAACCGCTGATTCGGGATAATCAACAGCGTATCGACGTGCCTGCCGAGATCGCGAATGCCTTCTGCGGCATGGCTCATCCGTCGATGTCCTTCATATTGGAACGGCTTGGTCACGACCGCCACGGTCAGGATACCTAATTCACGCGCAATGCTGGCCACGATCGGAGCCGCACCCGTCCCGGTGCCGCCGCCCATTCCGGCGGTGACAAACACCATGTCGGCCCCGACCAGGCTCTCACGGATCTCGTCCTTGCTTTCCAACGCGGCGTCGCGTCCCACTTCAGGCTTGGCGCCGGCGCCGAGACCGCGAGTCCGTTCCGGACCGATCTGAATCTTATAGGACGCCTGGGACCGTTCGAGTGCCTGCACATCCGTATTCGCGGCCACGAAATCGACCCGGCACAATCCGCCGGTAATCATCGTATTGACGGCGTTGCACCCCGCCCCTCCGACACCGATCACTTTGATGCGAACGGGGGATTGCGGCTCCTCTTGAAATGAAAACATCGTGGCACCTCCCTTGACGATGGT
>JACOEF010000303.1 GCA_024998705.1 Nitrospira sp. | reverse complement strand
TTGACCGCGCCCGGCACATGTCCGGCCGCGAATTCCTGCGGCTCGCGCACATCTATGATTAATGCCTCGCCGGGACTCGCGACGACTTTTCGATACTCCTCCATGCCGATCGTTTTGACCTGTTTCTGTGCCGCTTGAATCTTTTCTGTGACCGACGCTGGAAAGGTTTGCGCGACCGCCGATGATGGAACGGATAGGGCCGTCGCGATTGCGACGAATATGGATGCTGAAACCATGCGGTTCATAGGGTGGTTCCTTGTATGGCATCTGAGAGTAGGGGTGAGTATCTGCGCCGGTATGATCATCACAAGGAAAAGTCTACGCGGTTCCCGTGAATGGTTCAAGCTACGGCTGTGTGCTGCGTGCGGCGAAACTTCCTGCTCAGCTCTTAGACGAACCGTTCGCGCTCATCGGTGGAGGGGGGCCGGCATGCGTCGGTCTTCCCCATCCACTCGTAACGATGACGCGCAACATAGTCGTACAGGGCATCACGCAGGGGGCGTGGAATCAGCATGCCGAGCGAGAATAGGGGCCAAACGCCTGAGAGGTGTCGGACAATTCTCAGCGCAGCCGTGGATTTGGTGTAGACGTGAGTCTGCTCCAGTAGGAGGAAGGTGGAAAAGTCTTTGGTTGAAAGCTGCAGCGTATGCAGAATCTGCTGCCCCTGGTCGGATTGAAGGGTGCCGAATTTGAACTTCCCGTGGGGATCGTGCGCGATCACAAAGTTCACCCAGGCATTGCACCAATTACACACACCGTCGAATACAATGACGCGCTCATGCCTGGCCCACTGATGGGATCCCGGATCAAGTCTGCCCGTCATGGCCTGCATCTCCCCAAGAAGCGAGTGCTGAATCCGCTCCCGACGGAGTGGAAGCACGTTGTTCAGACGCCATCGTCACGAACATTGTAGCGATTTACACGCAGGACGGTCCATGATCTCGATTTATCTGTTTTGTAGGCGTATGCTTTTTCGTGCGGCGACGCGCAGGTTCCGGCCGGGGGGCGTTTGGCTGTGTTCGAGGAGTGAGGCAACCACACGTGGACAAGAAAGGTGGGTGCAGCATGACTGGTAAAGGCTTTTTCACCGGCCTCGTAGTCGGCATCCTGACAACCATCCTGTTGAGTCAGTGGGTGATCGGTGCCGCGAGTAAGGAGGCGGGGGCGATCCCCTGTTTGCCGGCCGACATCGTCGCTGATTATGTGCATAGCGTGATCCAGGCCGATCGGGAGTTCTACGCTACCGACATCGTGGAGCGGATGCAGTTGCGGGGGATTGTCTTCGCCGCAGAAAATTGGAGAGAGACATCGAGGCTCCCCCTTCCTGCTCAATTCCTGATTGAATCGGGTCGGCTCGTCGCCCAGCGACACAATGGAGTTCGATTCCGGCTGATCAGTAATTGGGCGATCAACAAAACGAATCGGCCGGTCACCGACTTCGAGCGGGCCGGTCTGACCGAGATCCTGGTTAATCCCGATCGTCCCCATACCGGTGTGACGACCGAGGGGGGCAAGCCCGTCTTCCAGGCGCTGTACCCGGACAGGGCCCTGTCCCAGACCTGCGTAAGTTGCCACAATGCGCACCCCAATAGTCCGAAGAAAGATTTCAAGCCGCATGACGTGATGGGAGGAATCCTACTGACCCTCCCGCTTCCTCAGTAAACAGTGCATCTTGGACGGACGGTCTCTCCGGTTAAAGTGAATGGGGGAGGAGTGGGCTGGCACTGCGTCGGGCCAGGCTTGGCTGAGGTGCGATACCCTGTGCCGCATGGGTAGGGCCTTGTAGCCGTTCGCATGCGCGCGCGGGAATTGCTCTGCACCAGGGAGTAGAGTGGGACTCCGATTTCTCGACCAGGGCAGTCGCGTTAAGAGTCGGATCATCATATGCCTCGCCCCTTTTCTCGCCCTCGCAGAACGAGCCAAGCGCGGGGAGAAAGGTTCCAACCCAGGGAGGGGAATGCGGTGGTGTGAAATCCACGACCAGGCCCTCGCGATGTCTGCCCTAACCGGTTGCGCTACATTGCAGTGGCGGCAGCACGTGGCAGGGAGTGCTGGGAAAAATAAAGCATCACGGTCCCAACTCACGATCCTGTTGGGCTGGCAACGAGGAAATCATCCGTTGAGGAGTTCGCTTAATGACTCACTGCGGATATCTCGGGCGGAATGTCGTCGGAGGGAACGTCGCGAATCTGAATCGAATCGACCCGTTGCTGGGCGAGGACGTCCGAAATGATCACGACCTTGTCGCCGGCCTTGAATCCCTCGCGGTCTTTCAGAATCCGGAACGCGGTTTGCAGGGTCTTTTCGGGGTCCGAACTGAAATCGATTTTGAAGGGAAAGACACCGCGGTTGAGCATCATGGTCCGTCGCGGCTGGCTCATGTTGGTAAAGGCGTAGATGTTGGTGGCAAACGGGCGGCAGTTGGCGACGAGATCGGCCATGAGTCCTCGTCTGGTGATCACGACGATGCCTTTGGCCTTCACGCCTTCGGCGAGCTGGACGGCCGCCGCCGCGAGTTGTTGTTTGTTCTCCGCGTTGCGCAGGCGTTTCGCAAACTGCAAGCCGGGGATCGTTTCAGATTTCAGCGCAATCCTGCGGAGGAATTCGACGCATTTCACCGGATACTTGCCCACCGTGGTTTCCCCGGACAGCATGACGGCATCGGCTTCTTCGTAGATCGCATTGGCGACATCCGTGACCTCGGCCCGGGTGGGATAGGGATTGTGGATCATCGATTCGAGAAGGTGGGTTGCCACAATAACGCGTTTCCCATATTCGGCGCACAGCCGCACGATGGTGCGCTGGACATTCGGGAGGTCTTCCAGGTTGATCTCCACCCCGAGATCCCCGCGTGCGACCATAATGCCGTCCGATTCCTTGATGATGGCTTCGAGGTTCCTGACCCCTTCCTGGTCCTCGATCTTTGCAATGATCTTCACCCGCCCGACCTTGTCGCCCATTAATGATTTGAGCTGCTGAATATCCCCGGCCTCGCGCACGAACGACAGGGCGATGAAGTCCACCTCCCGCTCCAAACCGAACAGGATATCCTTGATATCCTTCTGCGTGATCGACGGGAGATTGACGCGAACACCGGGGAGGTTCACGTGGCGTTTGCTCTTCAGGAGCCCACCGTCCAAGACGCGGCATCGCATGTGGCGTTCGTGCTTCTCCAGTACCTCGAAATTGATCAGCCCGTTGTCCACGGTGATCCGGTCCCCGACGTTGACCGCCTCAAGCAAGTCCGCATAGTTGATGTGGATCGAACTTTCCTCGACGCTCATCGGTCCGCGTGTCGTGACCGACACGATGTCGCCCTGCCGCAGGTCGAGTTCGTTGGAGAGATCACCGGTGCGGATTTCCGGACCTTGTGTGTCCAGGAGGATGGGGATAGGAAACTTCAGCTTCCGGTTGAGTGACTTGATGTGCTGGATGACCTTGGCATGAGACTCGTGGTCGCCGTGGGACATGTTGAGCCGAGCGATACTCATGCCGGCCTCGTAGAGCTTGTGCAGCATCTCGTAGGATTCCGTCGCAGGGCCGATCGTGCAGATGATGCGAGTCTTTTGCATGTAGGTTCCTTGGGCCGCTCACGAATCGCTACTCAGCGCGGCTCGATCGATCAGGCGGAAAACGATGGCGTGCGCGGAGAGACAGAGCGCGCCGGGCTATTCTACGTGGAATCTTCGGTGTCGTCTATTGTGGTGGTGGGGCCGGAGAGTTGATCGTGGAGCATGAGGCGTGAGGTGCCTCGGCGCGCCGTCGCAGACGACACCCTGCCGAGCATGATCGTAGGCCCCGCCTAGAACAGGTCTACCGCGCCGCTTCCGGCCCTGCCTTCACTCCTGGCCTTGGGCAACGAGTGGAGCGCTTATTAGAGTGAGACTGTTGAAGCGAGCGTTGGTTTCGGCGTGCGAGGTTTTTGGCTAGGCCTGGAGGATGGTGGAGGCTGAGAGCCAAGGCTTGCGGCCGTATGGTTCGCTATCCTATTGTGGTTTCGAGGCGAGGGGTCTCTAGAGCCATGAGGCCAAGCGAGGAGGAGACGAAACTCGGGGGTAAGATCAGATCATGAACTGACGAGATAGGGGAGAAAAGCGGAGCAATCAGACGGCTTTTTTGACCAGGCCGGACCGCAGGCAACGCGTGCATACCCGAATGCGCAAGGCCGATCCGTTCACGAGTGCCTTCACGCGCTGCAGGTGGGGATTAAAGACGCGCTTCGTCTTGTTGTTTGCGTGGCTGACGTTATTTCCGGTTTGATGCTTCTTTCCACAGAGATCACAGGCAAATGCCACGGCCCTACTCCTTTGTTGCGGCGTCTTTCAACGACTAGTCCTTAGATGGGAGGGGATGCTACCATAGCGTCACCGGCCATGACAAGCTGCTGAGGTGAATTCTCCCTACCAGGGTGCCCTCGCCCACTCATACCGTTCACTCAATTGAGGTCGTCGATATGGATCAGGTTACGCTCATCGGACTGCTGGCAGGTACCCTTACCACCATTGCGTTCATTCCTCAACTGCAACAGACTTGGCGTACGCGTTCGGCCCAGGATGTTTCACTGGGGATGCTGCTCACCTTCGTGACCGGCGTATTTCTCTGGCTGATCTATGGGCTTCTGCTGGGTGCCTTGCCCATCATTCTGGCGAATCTGGTGACCCTGGTGCTGACCCTGGCGATCCTCATCTTGAAGCTCCGGTATCGCTCATAACGCGTCACCGAATGTGCCGGTGCAGGACGATCTCGCGTGTACCCGTGTCGGGATAGGTCACCATATCCCGGTTGGTCAAGTTTCAGCTTGACAAGATTGGGTACGCGCTCCTAGAGTTTGGCTCTTTTCAAGACACCTCGGGTCAAGGGAAGAGGGTGAGAAACCCTCGCGGTCCCGCCGCTGTAAATGGGGACGAAACCCGCCGATGCCACTCGCGTGG
>JACOEF010000041.1 GCA_024998705.1 Nitrospira sp. | reverse complement strand
CGGGTGGGACGAATCTCATACAATTGCACGAGGTCGGCTAGTCGCATGGGAATTCAATGGCGTCGTCTTCTGGGAAGGTTCGCAACGACGGTTCTTCTGCTGCTGGCGTGTGCCGCTCCCGGTTTGGCTCAAACCAATGCGGTCGCGCACTCTCCGGCGAAGGTGGTGGAGAAATACTTTGCTCTTGATAACAAAGGGGTACGGCTCGATGCGGATTCGTTCGAGGCGGTGGCCGGCCTCGTGGATTGGAAGGAAGAGCCGGCCTGGGGCAAAGTCATCGTCATCAATGGTTTCACGGTGCCGGATGATTTCCGCCAGTGGGAGATTGTGAGCCGGTTGGAGGTGTTGGTGCCGGTGGAGTTTCATGTACTGGGGGTCATGTACTTGGATACGGCCGGGTTTGTGCCTGAACCGGGTATCGAGCAGGTGCGTGTTCGTGTGAAGGTACAGGGGGCACGGTGGAAGATCATGGATCCCATCCTGCCGCCCCATGTGGGCCAGAAGCGGATGCTGAATGTCGTGCGGCAGGCCATGCTGGAAGAAAAGGACGGGGTGCGCCACGCGTCGTTGGCGGCATTACAGGCCGAGTTGCGAAAGGCAAAAGAATGACGAGGAAGGCTGCGATCGATTTGCTCATTTTCGACCTCGACGGCACGTTGATCGAATCGAAGTGGGATATTGCCGACAGCGTCAATTTGACGTTGCGCGATCTGGGGGTGCCGGAGCGCCCGCAGGAGGAAATATTCGGGTTCGTGGGGGATGGCGTAAAGAAGCTCCTGCGGTTGGCCGTCGGTGAGGGCAAGCAAGATTTGTACGATGAAGCGCTCCGGGTCTTTCGCGGACATTATCTGGAACATTGCCTGGATCGCACCTCGTTTTATCCAGGGATCGACCGGGTGTTGGAACATTTCTCTGCCAAGCCCAAGGCCGTGGCGACCAATAAGGCGATCGAATATACGAACGTGATTTTGAAGGGCCTCGGCCCGCAACATTTTGTCTATGTGGTCGGCGGCGACAACGGGTTCGGTCTCAAGCCCGAGCCCGGCATGCTGGTGCATGTGATGGAACAACTCGGAGTCGAGAAGGATCGCACGGTGCTGGTCGGCGACAGTACCAACGACATCAACGGCGGCCACAATGCCGGGATTCGTGTTTGTGCCGTGGGGTATGGCATGGGCAACCGTCAGAAGATGGTCGCCTGTCAGCCCGATTGGTTTATTGAACGACCGGAGGAACTGATGGAGCTTTTCATATGATCAGCATCACAGGGGCGAGCAGAATGGGTGTGCTTATCCTGGTCGGAGTGCTTGCGGCGGCTGTGCCAGGTCAGGCCGGCTCCCCGAGCTTGGCAGACCGGGTTATCGAGCACAAGCTTGCAAACGGCATGACTGTCTTGATGGTGGAGCGTCACCAGGCTCCGATTGTCAGCGTCAACATGACGTTCGGAGTCGGCGGTGTGAATGAGCAGGTCGGCCAGACCGGCCTGGCGCATCTGTACGAACACATGGCGTTCAAGGGCACCCGGACGGTCGGTACGCGAGATTACGAGCGGGAGCAGGCCGTCCTGGACGATTTGGCTAGGGTCGGCACCGAGCTTGATCGGCGTGAACGTGAAGAGGCGGCCCGCGTGCAGGCGGAAGGCAAACCGCCGGTTCCGTCCGAAACGATCCAGCAATTGCAGCGGCGGTTCAAAGAGTTGCAGGAGAAGGCCGGCGAGTATGTGGTCGGCAACGAGATGGCGCTGCTCTATCAGCGCCACGGCGGCGTGGGGCTCAATGCATCCACCGGCAAAGACATCACACGCTATGTCATCAGTCTGCCGGCCAACCGGTTGCCGCTGTGGGCGGCGCTGGAGTCGGACCGCATGGCGCATCCCGTCCTGCGCGAGTTTTATAAGGAGCGGGGGGTGGTGATGGAGGAGCGGCGGCTCCGGACCGACGACAGTCCGAACGGGCTGCTCTATGAGACGTTCACCTCCACCGCATTCCAGGCGCATCAATATGGCGTGCCGACCATCGGCTGGGGCTCGGACATCCTGTCCCTCACGCCCGCCGCGACGGAGGCGTTCTTCAAGACCTATTACGGACCCAACAATGCGACGGTGGCGATTGTCGGGGATATCAATCCGAAAGACGTCATTGCGCTGATCGAGCAGACCTTCGGCAAGATCCCGGCCGCGCCTCCCGTTCCGTCCCTGGTGACGGAGGAGCCGCCGCAACGTGGTGAGCGGCGCGTCGAAATCGAATTCGACGCCGAGCCCGCGCTGGCGATCGGTTATCACAAACCCACTATCGGACATCCCGACGATTTTGTGTTCGACGTGATCGACGAGGTGCTGACCGAAGGCGTGACCTCACGGCTCTATAGCACGCTCGTGCGTGACAAGCGGCTGGCGGCCTCGGTGTTGTCCGATACGAATTATCCCGGCGTCCGCGCCTTGAACCTCTTTGTCATTGCGGCAACCCCGCTCGCCCCCCATACCACGGCGGAGGTGGAGTCGGCGATTTACGAGGAACTCGACCGGCTGAAGACCGAGCCGATTTCCGCCAAGGAGTTCGAGCGGGTCCTCAATGGGCTCGATGCAGACCTGGTGCGATCATTACGTTCCAACAGCGGATTGGCTTCGCAACTGGCGTTTTATCACACCGTGGCCGGGACGTGG
>JACOEF010000365.1 GCA_024998705.1 Nitrospira sp. | reverse complement strand
GGGGCCGGCACGGAATGGCAGATTCGCTTTCAGCAACTGCAATATTCAGAAAGGGTGTGACCACCATGGAACCAGCCAGCATCTTGATCGTGGAAGATGAGCCTGTGGTGGCGAAGGATATCCAGCTCAGTCTGCAACGCCTTGGGTATCGTGTGCCGGCGACGGCGACCTCCGGAGAAGAGGCGATCCGCAAGGCGGTCGACATACATCCCGATCTGATCTTGATGGATATCGTGTTGAAGGGGAACATGGACGGTGTGGAAACCGCCCTCCAGATTCAACGGAAACAGGATGTGCCGGTCATCTACCTCACAGCCTATGCCGATAACCACACGCTGGAGCGTGCGAAAGTCACTTCTCCTGCCGGCTATATGCTGAAACCCTATCAGGCGAATGAACTCCGAACCACGATTGAGCTGGCACTGCATCGTTCGCAGCATGACCGTCATATGCGAGAGCGGTTACAGTGGATCGCGACCACCGTGCGCTGTATCGGTGACGGTATTGTGACGGCTGATCGTGGGGGGCGGGTCACGTATATGAATCCCGCCGCGGAGGATGGCACGGGTTGGAGTCAGGAGGAAGCGGCGGGGATGTCTGTGGCAGCGCTCCTAGGCATTCAAGCAGCTGAAACAGGGCAGCAATCGGAGCATCCGGTCCAGCAGGCAATGATGCAGGTTTGCGTGGTGACGATCGATGACGCGACACTTCTCACCCGACAGGGCGGGCGCCGGACGATTCGTGGGAGTGTGGCACCGGTCGTCGACGATGGTGGTACCGTGCTCGGCGCGGTACTGGTCTTTCATGAGGTTGCCACAAGCGGGCAGGGGCTGCAGGTGTCCAACAGGCGGAGCGAGGCCCGCTGGAACATGGATGAGCGGCTTCGGTGTCCCCAGGGAATCATCAATTTGTGTTCCTGGTGCAAACGCGTGCCCGACCAGTCCGGCGAGTGGTATGACCTGGCCACGTTTATCGCCGAGCGGTCGGCCATCCAGTTTAACGGCGGGCTTTGCCCGGAATGTATGGACCACTGTTTCCCCTGCGACGGCAGGCATAAGGAGTCTGTCACGAAGCCGCACCCGGATGTTCGACACTGAGTTCTTGTCAATAACCCGCCGTGTTCGACCGAGAGCCCTGCTTGTGCGGAAGGCCCTGCTGTATCTGAGACGCCTTGCCCTTCTCCCGCTGTTCTGCGCTAATTTTCGAGAATGCTTCAAGAATGCGCAAGAATAGACTATAGTAGCGCTGCATACTCACAGACGACTTGTGACGAACTCTACCCTGACAACTCCAGACTCGCGTCCTCTGCGGATCGCGCTCATCGGTGCCGGCCGTCATGCCCAGCACCATGCTCGCGCCATTCTCCGTTGCCCCGGCGTTCAATTGGTGGCGGTGGCCGACCCCTCTGATGTCGCCCAAGCGGCCATGCGCGATATTGTTCCGGGCATCGGCTGTTTCAAGACACCCGAGGAACTCTTCGCCTCCGAACGTCTCAACGTGGTGCACATTATTACTCCGCCCGCTTCCCATGCGCCGTTGGCTCGTATGGCGCTGAAGGCCGGGTGTCATATCTATGTCGAGAAGCCCTTTACTGAGTCGGTAGAGGACGCACAGCAGATCCTGGATGAGGCGAGCGCAAAAGGCCTGCGTGTCTGTGCCGGTCACCAGCTCCTCTATGAACCGCCGACCCGGGTCCTGACCCAGTATCTGTCTTCGATCGGCCGGGTCGTGCATGTCGAGAGTTACTTCTCTTTCCGTACCGTGCGCCATGCGCCGGGGGGCCGCAAGGTACTACGCGCCGACCACCAGCTACTCGATATTCTGCCGCATCCGGTCTATTTGTTGCTCCAGGTATTGGAACAAGCCGGGGCGGGGCGTACCGAGCTGCTGTCTCTGGAGGTGAGTCAGGCCGGGACTGTGCATGCGCTGGTCCGACGCGGCGGCGTAACCGGAACGTTGATCGTGACGCTTGAGGGGCGTCCCGTGGAGAGTTATCTGCGGGTCGTGGGAAAGAACGGATCGTTGTTCGCGGATTACGTTCGGAGCACGACTCAGCGCGCCATCGGCCCCGGCTCGTCCGGTATCGATAAGTTGTTTGCTCCGTACCGGCAAGCCTGGCAGTTATTGATCGGCACGACTTCCGCGATGGCAAACCGTTTCCTCAAGAGCCAGCGGAGTTATCCCGGGCTTGCGGAACTGTTTTCTGCGTTCTACGAATCTGCGCGGACCGGTGGGGCGTCGCCCTTGTCGCCGGAGAGTTTGCTAGAGACGGTGCGTATCTCCGAGCGTGTGGCGAAGGCGCTCAAGGTGGGAGAGGCGAAGGCCTTGGCTGCCGCCGCACCGAAACCGGTCGAGAGCCGGGGTGTGCTCGTCACCGGAGGAACCGGGTTTTTGGGGAAAGAAATCGTGAGAACGCTCTTGTCGCGCGGGCGTCCGGTTCGTGTGGTCGCGCGACGCGAGCCATCTCCTTGGGAGCGGATTGCGGGTGCGGAATATGTAGTGGCCGATGTGGCCGCGGGAGTCACTGCAGAGCTGTTCAAGGGGGTGGATACCGTCATTCATGCCGCGGCAGAAACCGCCGGTGGTTGGCCGGAGCATCAGCGAAACTCGTTGGATGCCACCGAGCATATGGTTCGCGGATCCGGCGCAGCAGGGATCACCCACTTCGTGCATGTCAGTAGTCTGGCGGTTTTGGCGCAGGGCAACGGTCGTTCGATCGGCGATAACCATCCGTTGGAACCGGACAGCAAGGGGTCCGGTCCCTACGTGTGGGGCAAGTTGGAGTCTGAGCGTCTGGCCGTTCAGCTTGGCAAGGAACTCGGCCTTTCCGTGAAGGTGGTTCGTCCAGGGGCCTTGGTCGACTATCGTGACTTTGACCCGCCGGGCCGTCTCGGCAAGCGGTTGGGGAATATCTTCGTGGCCGTCGGGTCGCCGAGTGATCGTTTGGGGGTGGTCGACGTCGGGTTTGCCGGCCGCTTCCTCGGATGGATGACGGACGCGTGGGATGAAGTCCCGAGCCCATTGAATCTGCTCGATCCGGTTTCGCCGACGAAGCATGAATTGTTGGAGCGGCTGCGACGTGCCAATCCTGACCTCACGGTGATCTGGTTGCCCAGGTTTGTGTTGGTGCCTCTCTCCTGGCTGGCAACGCTGGCCCAAAAAATTCTGCGTCCCGGGAAGCCGGCCATCGATGTCGCCAAGGTGTTCAGCGTCCTTCCCTACGACACCTCCGGGATTGCAAAGCTTGCCTCGCAAGTCGATCACACCGACGAAAAACGATAACCGTCCCTCCCGCAGGGGTTGCGCCATTGTTGCTGATTGCACGGGGTCAATTCGTGCGGTGTGACCGTAATG
Organism: Nitrospira sp.; assembly: GCA_024998705.1. GTDB lineage: Bacteria > Nitrospirota > Nitrospiria > Nitrospirales > Nitrospiraceae > Nitrospira_A. Next base: position 9,572 of record JACOEF010000365.1, on the reverse strand, counting down.
GGTGTATTCGTAGAAGTGCTTGAAAAATATGGCGATGCGAGATGGGCCGAAAAAGATGCCTTTCCGGGGTTGATTTGGGGCGTCAGAGGGGGTAAGTCTTAAGAGTATTCTACAAGCAGGGCCAGTCCCCAAACGGCAACCGCCTCACCACCGAAGAGTTGATCATCATGAACATTGGATTGAATGCGCGTGCGCTTACCATCGGTCTGGCCTTTCTGGGTGTGGTCTCAGGCTGTGCGGTGGACCAGCGCTGGCGTTCAGCCATGCAGGAAGGCAATAACGCCATGCGTTCCGGCGACTACACGCATGCGGAGGAATCCTGTGTGGCCGCCCGCAAGGAAGCAGAGGTGCTCGATCCCCAAGGGAAACGCCTGGCCGAGACGTTGAGTCAGCTGGGTGAAGTGAATCGAGAGCTAGGGCGGCTTCCACGCGCCGAGGCACTCTTTCAGGAGGCTCTGGCGATCAGGGAACGCGTGTATGGGCCGGCCCATGCCGAGACGGCTTCCAGCCTAACCGACTTGGGGGAGCTCTACCGCCTGCAAGGGCTCTATACTCAGGCCGAAGCGCTTCATCAACGGGCCAGGGAAATTCGCACGCAGGTGTTTGGCGCAGACCATAGCAAAACAGCGGAGAGTTTGAACAATATTGCCGTGGTCTATCAGGATCAGCGGCGTTTCGCTGACGCAGAGCCGGTCTTGCAACGCGCGCTCGCGATTCTGGAAAAGCAACTCGGGCCGGAACACAGCACGACGGCCATTACGCGCGACAACCTGGCGAAGATGTACCAGGCACTAGGGCAGCACGAACGCGCCATGCCGTTGTATCAGCGTACGTTGACGATTCATGAAAAGACCTACGGTCCCAACCACCCGATTGTAGCCAGGAATCTTGAAAATCTGGCAGATACGTATCGGGCCGAGAACCAATACCCTCAAGCGGAAGTGTTGTATCAACGCGCCGTCAGCATCTTTCGGAAATCCCTCGGGAACGACCATATCGATACGGCCGAGGCGATGAGTCGCTTGGGCCAGCTCTATGAGCTGCAGGGACTCTACTCCCAAGCGGAGCCGCTCTTTCAGCAGGCGATTGCGATCCGGGAAAAACAGCAGGGCGCAGAGAGTCCTCAGGTCGCGGGTGAACTCAAAAACCTGGCTGGACTGTATCAATCGCAGAATAAGCTGGAACAGTCCGAGGATCTCTATAAACAGTCGCTGGTCATCTACGAGCAATCCGTCGGCTACGATCGTGAGAGTTATGTGAAGGCGCTGAGGAGTTATGCCTCTCTGTTGCGCCGCCGGCAGCGGTCCGGCGAAGCCGAACGTTTGGAGGAACGGGCCAAGAGTGTGTTACAGCGCCTCTCCCTGGAGACCCAGAGTCAGGGGAAAACCGCTGCCGATGTCCCGCTTACTCCAGTGTCGCCGTGACCTGAGCTGTGGCGCCTGTTTCTTCCTCGGGCCGTGAGCACGTCACTCCTCACCATCCTTCCCCAAGAATCCCATTGCCCGTCGGTTCTCGATCCGGCCCGCCGATCCCATCCTTGTCAGTTCTGGCCTAATCCCCGCCGGAAGTAGCGCTTGAGGCCGTAGGCCTAATTCCCTACACTGTGCCCGTGAACAAGTTGGCGTGATCCACCCAGAGGGACTTCGATGAATCGAATGTTGATTGCGATGCTCGCCCTGGCCGTTCTGGCCACCGGGTCCTGTGCCAGTAAGCCCCAGAAGAAACAGTTTCAGCGTCTGGCGGGTGAATTCGTCTCGCCGGTGCATATTACCAAGCCGGTCGATCAGCAGAGTGCGGTGATCGGGATCACAATCAAGAGTCCCGCGTGGGTGCCCAACACTGAAGATCGGTTGTATTTGGTGAAGGTCGAGAACGATCGCGATTTATTCGAGGGCTCCAAGCTGATTCCGACCAGCATCCTGGCTCCGCCTCCCGGGGCCGGGGGAGGCGGGACGGTGTATGTGCAGAATCTCCCTCCAGGGCGGTATGCAGCTGTGGCATTCAGTACCTCGGAAAAGGGATTCGGCAAGGTACGCGAAGTCACCCTATTCTTGTTACCCAAGACGGTTGTGAAGCAAAGCGATACGACCCTGGCTCCCGGCAGTATCAGCTTCATGGGGGAGTATGAAGTCGGCACGTCTACGATGGTTCTGCAGGAAAAGTCGGCCGATGAGGTGCAGGAACATTATTTCGAAGCGTTCTGGGGCAAACCGTTGGCACAGGTCATCGCCGACTTTCAGATGCTCGGCACCCCAGCCTATTTTGCTGTGCACACGGTGAGTGTGAAGCAGGGGAGTCGCGATGCCAACGCTGAAGAGCGGTTCCTCGCGGCCGCTAAGCGAGACCTCGAACCGGCTTGGGGGCCGGTGATCGAACGGCGTCGACTTGCGGCGAAGTAGGGCTGATTGAACGGGCATCTGATGTCCCGCTTCTCCGGCGCTGTGTGTGCCCCAAACGTGAGATTGGCTGAATCAAGGCCCCTGCGTCTGTGCGCAGGGGCACCTTCCGGTGGAATAGACCGTTCTCCTCCAGCGATCCTCACCTGTTAACGGAAAATTTACCTTGCCCGCACGTGTTCGTGACCGTTGCGCTGTAGGCTGATAGTGACAAATCCACTCTCAGCACAGGAGGGGTAGTATGCGACTCGTAAAACCAGGTGTTCAGATGGTTCGGTCTCGCCCGCGCCGCCAGGATGTTTTGTCGCTTCGTCATACACAGCCGAGGATCAACGGCGTATGCCTGGAGTGCCGCAAGGAGATACCCTTCATACAACTGAGACACCGGCCGCATGCGACTCTTTGCACAAGCTGCGTTCAAGAACGCCTCGAATGCCTGTGTGCGGATGCGCTCTAGCCCGGACTATTCATGAATACCTGCTGCTTCGTCCGATCCTCTCGCCGGCGGGGCTGTTCTCCTTCGGCCTCCTCGACGGACTGCAAGTACGCCTGCGTCGCCCTCACGTGCGAGAAGCCCCGCCGAGCTTCGGTCTCGAACGCCTCGCGACGGCATTCATGAATAGTTCGGGCTGGTCGCGAGGGCAACCGTTCGTCTGAATAGTGGCTGGTGCCTGTTCCGCTGTCTCGCTGTCGTGGAATGCCACCAGGATAGCGTCGAGGTATCGTGTCGAGGAGATAAAGCGGAAGGCGTCCATACCGAGGGGCCTGCGTGGGTTCATGCGGATTGTGCCGCGGGCACCGGAGGTTGCGGTGTTCATGCGGTCATCGCCCCGGAATGTCGCGCTGCGAACCACCGCTCCCCGATCGTTTCAATCCTCCTTTCCTGCCGTGCTCCCGTTTGCCATGATGGGGTGATCAGCCCAGGCTGGATGGCGATCGGTCGTTTGGCCTCACAACCGCGCAGCTTCGAGTCAAAATGGGTGGGCTGTTCCGCTCCGGCTCAGAAGAGGGGAACAGCCCGGGAGAGAGGTGCGGAGAGGTGGACGCAGCTCAACTCCCAATCGATATTCTCTCGTTAGGATCGGTCGACATCTTCGGCGGGCTTATCGAGTCTCCATGCGGTGCGCCGCAGTGAAGCCCGTTCTTCCGCCAGGTTCTTGCAAGTGACGCAGAGCGTCGCATCAGGTTGCGCGCGTAGTCGAGACAGGGGGATGTCCGCGCGGCAGAGATGGCAGATGCCGTACGAGGTGTCGAGCATGCGGTTGAGGGCGCGCTCAATCTGCCGGAGTTTCACATAGGCCCGCTGTGCGATGAGGTCATCGATTAGCCGTTCCCGTTCGCACGCGGCCAGATCAAGGACATCTGCGGGGATACCTTGTTCTGCTTCAGGCAGAGGCCTGGACATGACCTGTGTTAAGAGCATGCGGCGGCTGCGAAGCAGATGTGTGCGTAACGACGCAAATGCCCGGTGGCGTGGATGGCGTCGGACGGCCTGCGCGGTACTCATGGTGCTCCCCTCCTCGTTGTCGTGTCTGCAGCATAGGGGGCTGAAGTCACAACCGGGTAAGCAGCCGGTTAAGGAGGGGTTAAGAATGACGAGCGGCTGCGCCTCAAGGGGTTAGGTGACGAGCCTATTAATCAGCCACTGTTGGGCCGACCGCGCGGCCCTGCGTCCGGGCGTGTGACGCTGGTAAGTTCCGTCGCGATGGAGAATCCAGGCGTGGGTATTGTCTTCGAGGTAGGGGCGGAGGCCTTCGTCGATCACGCGCTGCCGCAAGGTTTTCTCCAGGACCGGAAATGCGACCTCGATACGACGAAAGAAATTACGATCCATCCAGTCGGCGCTGGAGAGAAAGACCCGGTCGTCGCCGTCGTTCAGGAAATAAAAGATCCGGCTGTGTTCAAGGAAGCGCCCGATAATGGAACGTACCCGGATGTGCTCAGAGAGACCCACGATGCCGGGCCGTAAGGCGCAGGGACCGCGCACAATCAAGTCGATCTTCACGCCGGCCTGAGAGGCCTTGTAGAGGGCCCGAATGATCTGGGGTTCGAGCAGCGCATTCATCTTGGCGATGATGTGGGCTGGTCGGCCTTGCTTCGCACGATCGGTTTCACGTCCGATCCATTTCAGTAGCGTGGCATGCAGGGTAAAAGGTGACTGAAGCAGGTGCTTGAGCCGTCCCGGTCGGCCCAGGGACGTCAGTTGCTGAAAGACCGTCCGGACGTCCCGCCCAATAGCGGCATCGCAGGTGAGCAATCCGAAGTCGGTATACAGCCGCGCATTACGGGCGTGATAGTTGCCGGTTCCGAGATGCGTATAGCTCCGCAGCAGACGCCCCTCCCGTCGGAGGACCAGACTCATTTTTGCGTGGGTCTTGTGTCCGACCACGCCGTAGACCACATGGGCGCCGGCTTCCTCCAAATCATGCGCCAACTCGATATTGGCCTCTTCATCGAAGCGGGCCCGTAGTTCGATCACCACGGTGACTTCTTTTCCGCCTCGCGCGGCATCGACCAGGGATTGCACGATCGCGGAATCCGCCCCCGTCCGATACAACGTTTGTTTGATCGTAAGGACGTGCGGATCCGTCGCTGCCTGGCGCAGGAATTCCGTCACCGGCGCGAAGGATTGGTAGGGATGATGTAAGAGGATATCGCCCTGCCGGATGGCGTCAAACCGATCCTCGCTCGGCACAGGAGTCGTGGGAATGCTGGGGGTGAATGGCTGAAATTTCAGATCGGGCCGCTCGACGAGATCGGGCACCGCCATCAGCCGATGCAGATTGACCGGTCCATGGCATTGATACACGTCGCGCGCATCCAGATGGAATTGCTCCCGTAGGAAATAGACCAGGTCAGGCGGGCAGTTGTCCGCCACTTCCAGTCGCACTTCGTCGCCGAAACGCCGCTCGGGCAGCTGTCCTTCGAGTGCGCGCCGGAGGTCGTCGACATCTTCCTCATCCACGAAGAGGTTGCTGTTGCGCGTGACGCGGAACTGGTAACACCCGGTGACGTGCATGCCGGGAAAGAGCTGGTGCACAAACGCATGGATCACCGACGAGAGGAACGCAAAGTCGTGCGGCCAAGCGGCGTTACGTACCGGCAGGTGAATCACGCGTGGAAGCGACCGTGGAACCTGCACGATGGCGGTTCCGTTGGGGCGACCGAAGGCATCGGTTCCTTCGAGCGTCACCAGAAAGTTGAGACTCTTATTGAGGAGCTTGGGAAAGGGGTGCGCCGGATCCAGGCCCACCGGGCTCAGGAGGGGGAGTAGCTCACGGGAAAAAAACCGGCGCATCCATCGAATGTGCGAGGGCATCCAATCGGCACGCTTGAGAAACCGGATGCGCTGGTCGGCCAGCTGCGGAATGAGGGAGTGATTCAGCACAACGTATTGCTCGTGAACCAGTTGGTGCGTCAGTGCGGCGATACGAGCCAGGAGTTCAGACGGGGTCAGGCCGTCCGCACCCCGTTGTTCCACGCCATGGGTGACCTGCTCCTTGAGTCCCGCGACGCGGACTTCGAAGAACTCATCGAGATTGGAACTCACGATGCAGAGAAACTTGAGGCGCTCCAGTAGAGGGACCTTCTGGTCCTTTGCGAGATCGAGAACGCGGCGGTTGAACTCCAGCAGGCTTAATTCGCGGTTGAGATACCATTCCGGCCGGGAGAGATCACTCGTGGTTGGCCGGCGAACGGTCGTCTTCGACGTCGCTGCGTGAGGTTGAGTTTCTGACGGTGTCTGCGGCGATGACATAACCAATGGGGCGGCAGTCTACTCCAACCGCAGCTGGCGGTGGATCAAGAAACGGTTAAATGTTTTGCGATCCACCATGGCTGCCCACGTGGCGGCCTGTGTCACAGGGCGCATCCGATGCGGGCAGTGGAGACCACGAAGTTGTCGAAGTACCGTTGCTGCACGTGTGCAAACGGGACGGAGGTCCAATACTGCTCCAGGTACACGGCGTTGATGCCGTAGTCACGATAGTTGCCGATCCAATTGATGCCGCTTCGTTGCGCGTCCAATCGATCGTCGATCCAATACTCAAGGACGCCGTCGCCGGCATCGCCGTTGTTCAGCTTCATATGCACTTCGATACAAAACCACTTTCCGATGTTGGTCTGGCTGAAGAGCGGAGTGTGCCCGCCGGCAGCGCCGAGCCAGCGCAAGCGAGGAAAATCATTGTAGGTGGTAGTGCGCAGCGCACCTGATTCGTCCGTGCCGGACGCAGGGTCCAGATAGAGCCGTTCGGGGTCCGAGCCAGGCAACGCGCCGCTCCAGAGATGGCCGATGGCAGCTTGCGCAAACCGGTCGCTGGAAAGAATCGTAGCCCTGGTCAGTTTGTCGGCGCCTCCGCCTGTCCAGTCCGGGTGCAGTCGCAGGTCGAACCGCCAGTAGATGTCGCGGTATTTGGCGGTCCCGGCATCCACCGGTTTCATATACGCGCTGGGAGTCTTGCCGAACGCCAGGTGGAGGGATCCGCCGTGGGGATCCCCGGGCAGGTATTCCGCGCGCATGCCGGTTGAATGGCCGACTCCTGCTCCGGCCTCGCGGACGAAGCGGCCATGTCGGATGTCGTACTCGAAATAACTCTCCAGCCGGTCGACTTCGAAATCGTCACACCAGAGCCATTCGGGATGACGGCTGTGCCAATCGGCGCAAGCGGCATCGGACCGCTCGGTTGCAGCGGCGGCATGGCCTGCCTCGACGAAGCAGGCGGCGACGAGCATCGCCGCCGCGAGACTCCATCGAAGCAGGCTGCCCATGGCTAGGTCGTCACCGCCCCTTCCGATGCAGAGGAGACGTGGCGGGCATATTTCCCCATCACTCCGGACAGGTATCGTGGTGATGGGTGCTTCACTTTCTTCAGCCGCGCGGCCAGTTCCTTTTGCGTCACGTTGACGTCGAGACGCCGCTTCGTGATGTCGAAAGTGATAATGTCGCCGGTCTTCACCGCTGCGATCGGACCACCTTTGATGGCTTCCGGCGCGACATGCCCGGCCATTAGGCCGTGCGTGGCGCCGGAGAATCGACCGTCTGTGAGCAGGGCGACGGAATCGCCGAGTCCCGCTCCGACGATGGCGGCCGTGACCCCCAGCATCTCTCGCATGCCTGGGCCGCCAGACGGTCCTTCGTATCGAATGACAACCACATCACCGGCTTTGATCTTGCCGGTCTGTACCGCTTTGAAGGCATCTTCTTCACGCTCATAGACCTTGGCCGGTCCGCTGAAATGCAGAATGGAGTGGCCGGCGACTTTCACGACGCACCCATCCGGAGCGAGGTTGCCCTTGAGGATGACCAAGCCGCCTGTCGGCTTGATCGGCTTGGCCAGGGGGCGCAAGACTTGCTGGTCCGGCTTTTCCGTAGCGGCCTTGGCTTCCTCACCGATGGTGCGTCCCGTGACGGTGATCTGATCCGGGTGCAGGATCTTCGCATCGAGCAGGCGTTTGGCGACCAGGGTGGTGCCCCCGGCGGCATATAAGTCCGCCGAGGTGAATCGACCGCCCGGCTTCAGATCGGCCAACAACGGCACCTTCCGGTTGATCTTGTCGAAATCGTCGATGGTGAGCCGCACGCCCATCTCACGTGCCACGGCCAGCAGGTGTAACACGGCGTTCGTCGATCCGCCGGTCGTCGCCACAGCGGCGATCGCATTTTCAATGGAGCGGCGTGTAATGATCTGCTTGGGACGAATGTCTTTCTTCAGCAGGTCCATGACCAGTTTGCCGCATTCAAACGCCACGTCATCTTTTTTCTGGTCCATGGCTGGGACGCCATTGCGGCCCATCGGTGAGATGCCGAGGAATTCAAAGGCGATGGCCATGGTGTTGGCGGTGAACTGACCGCCGCAGGCGCCGGGTCCCGGACAGGCATGGTCTTCCAAGTCTTTCAGTTCGGCGTTGGTCATGTTGCCGGAGGCGTGTTTACCGACGGCTTCGAAGACGTCTTGAATCGTGACGTCGTGTCCCTGGAACTGTCCCGGCATGATGGAACCGCCGTAGATCATGAGTGACGGGACGTTCAAGCGGCAGAGGGCCATGACGGTGCCTGGAATCGTCTTGTCGCATCCCGATAGGGCGACAACTCCGTCAAACAAGTGTCCACGTGCGACCAACTCGATGGAGTCGGCGATGACTTCCCGGCTGATCAGTGAGGCCTTCATCCCTTCGGTGCCCATGGAGATACCGTCCGACACCGCGATGGTGTTGTATTCGATCGGGGTGCCGCCTGCCGCACGAATCCCGGCTTTCACCCGCTCGGAGAGGCGGCGGAGGTGGTAATTGCACGGCATGACCTCGATCCAGGTGTTGGCGACGCCGATCAGGGGGCGTTCGAGGTCCGCGTCGGTGAAGCCGACGGCTTTGAGCATGGCGCGGGCCGGGGCGCGGCCTGGTCCGTCGAGCAAGTTGTGGCTTTTGTGTCGTGGGTCGATCGTCATGGAAACTCCTTCAGTTACGGGACCGGAAGACTGCCGTTCGGTACATCGCGTGCCCTGCCGCCCGCATGATGCACGTAGATGTCTACTCACCCGCCGGGACGCCGCTCCGACAAGCCTGCCGGCGGGCGGGTTCGCTGCTCAGTCGGTCAACATCCTGTTCAAGGATGGCACCTTCCCTCGCGGCTCCGCGCGCCCGTTTCGCGCGGCATCTCGGCGGTTTCGTCACGAACTTTCGTGAATCTTGCGGGCTAGTGGGTCGCGAAACTTTCGCACAGAAGGGCGTGGAGGGTCAATCTGCCGATCTTACGGCCCAGGTGGGATCGGGCAAAGACAAGCATGGTACGGGGTAAAGGGGGCTACAGGGAGGAACGAGGGGCAGGGATGGCAGGGGCGCACCCGGAGGTGCGCCCCTGCCGGACATGAACTAGTGCTTTTCCTTCTTGTTGTGCTTGTCCTTCTTCTCGTGTTTCTCGTGCTTCGCCTCTTTATCGATGACAGCGCCTGTCGCTGCGTCGATATGTACTTCTGTCATGGCGCCGTCGGCTCCGAGCACTTCAACTTCCCAGACGGTCTTGTCGTGCTTCTTTTCGAGCTCGGCTTCGACCGCCGTGCCGGGTGCCGCCTCCAATGCCGTTTTGATCGCCTGGTCGATGGTGACCTTGGCATCCTTCACCAACTCGGCGGCGTCACACTTCTCGTCCTTGCCTTTGTGTCCCTTGTCACTCCAGGCAGG